>CAYWJE010000008.1:0-28725 GCA_964458525.1 uncultured Verrucomicrobiota bacterium | reverse complement strand
CCCGACTCCCGACCTCCCGGAGAGTCGGGACTTTGAGGTCGGGGATGGCCGCGGTCTCTCTCCCCGAAGATACGCCCTTCCCGTTCACGCCGCCCTCCAGCGCTTCGGATGGCTTCTCAATAACTGCGGGTCCATTTTATATTGGCTCGGCAACTAAATAAGTATAGAATTGGCTTCAATGGCATCGCATAGGAATGAGGTAATAATGAGCATTGAAAGACATTTTGTCGGCTGGGATGCGCCGATTGTTGAGAAGGTCGGCGCATGGCTGCTCGCAGGCAGGACCGGAACAGGGCCAGTGGATCTTCACGATACGCTGATCGTGGTCCCGACGCTCCAGGCCGGACGGCGGCTGAAGGAGACGCTCGCTCTGCGCTGCCACGAGCGAGACGCCGCCCTGCTATCTGCCATGATTGCCACCCCGAATTATTTCTTTGCAAACCGCCCGGGTACGGTCGTGGCCAACCCATCCCTGTCCAGCGCCGTTTGGACAAGGCTCCTCGAAAAAACCGAGCTTTCGAAATTTAGCGCCTTCTTTCCACGTCCCGGCGGTCTTGACAGAACCGACAGATTCCAGTGGGCCCTGTCCACCGGGGAAATGATCAGTCGGCTCAGGCAGGAACTGGCGGATGGAGGACTTTCGATCCGGGACGTAATCACGAAACACGAAACTGAGCTGCAGGAGCCGGAACGCTGGAATGACCTGGCAAGGCTTGAAGGGCTTTATCTCGCCGAGCTGGAGGCGCTTGGCTTTGCGGATTCATGCATAGTCAAGATGGACCTGGCTGAAAAACCGGAACTTGAACCGAACGTCAGCCGTGTCGTCGTGGCATGTGTTCCGGATCCCAGTCTGCTCGCCATCCGCGCTCTGGCGAACCTTGCCCATGATTATCGCGTGGATATCCTGATCCATGCCCCGGAATCCGTTAAAGATAAATTCGACGAGTGGGGTCGTCCGATTGCCGGCGAATGGGCCGGGGAGGAAGTGGATATTCCCGGCTGGGATGACAACGTATTTCTCGATGCTTCTCCGGAAACCCAGGCGAAAAGAGTGGTGAAAATCCTTTCCAACCTGCCCGCCAAGCATGGTCCCGCCGATATCGGGATCGGCGTGCCTGATGCGTCGGTGATGCCTTTTCTCGAAAACGAGCTGCTAGCCATAGGATTGCCGGCCTTTGATCCTGCAGATGTTCCGTTCAAAAATCATTCGCTCGGCCGACTGATCGAGATTATGTTCAACATCGTGCAGTCAGGCGACTATTCACACGTTGCCGATCTGTTGCGTCATCCCGATTTCCTGCGCCGCCTCATCTTTTCGCAAAAGATTGATCCTCATGCGCTCCTCGAACAGCTCGACGAATTCCAGAACTACTACCTGCCGGTCAGCTTCAACAACATGCTGACACCCTTCGCAATTCCCGGCAAGGGAACCATACTCAATCGCGGGAGTTTCGCCGCGCTCGGCACCGCGCTCGCCTGCATCGAAAAACACATTGAGGTCTTCCTTGCAGAGTCGCCGGAAGAAGCATGGCGCTCATTCCTCGGCCAGGTCTACGCGTTCCGCGTGATCAGGCAGGAATCCGTGGAAAATCGCGAATTCCAGCAGACCGTCTCCTTGGTCGAGGATACTTTCCGCGAATTGAGGGAGTTGCCGGAAAATCTGTTACAAATGGATAAGGGCCGGATAAACAGCATCTTCGTCCGCCGACTGCAGGCCCGGGTCTATCACCATGAGCGGGATGGGGAAATTCTGGATTTGCAGGGCTGGCTGGAGCTTCCGTGGACCGATACCCGCGTTCTCGTCATCGCCGGACTCAACGAGGAGTTCGTTCCCGGCGGTAGTCTTTCCGATATGTTCCTGCCGGACAGCCTCCGGAAGATCCTGCGGCTACGCGACGATTTGTCCCGCTTCGGCCGCGATGTCTACCTTCTCAAGACGCTCGTCGAGTCCCGACGGAAGGATGGACGTTTTTGCGTCATCGTGGGAAAGCATACCCTCTCCGGCGAGCCGCTCCGGCCCTCACGGCTTCTGTTCCGGTGCGAAGACTCGCAACTGCCCGCCCGCGCGCAGCGGCTGTTCCTGCCCGTTGAACAGGCCGGCACACTCGCGGCGGCGGATGTGATATTCCGCATTAAGCCTGCCGCTGCCGATCCGCATAAGAAGATAGTGACGGCAAAGAACATTTCGGTCAGCGCGATCAGCGATTACCTCGAATGCCCCTTCCGGTTCTACCTTAAACACATCTTGAAGATGCAGCGCCTGACCGATGATATGTCAGAGCTGAATGCCCCTGGCTTCGGCTCGCTCATGCACCAGGTGCTCCAGGCAATGGGAGAGGATCTAAAACTTTGGGATTGCCGCGACGCCGGCAGTCTTGGAGATGAGCTCATCGCCCGCCTGGACGAAACGGCCGCGGCGCGTTTCGGAAGGCAGGTCCCGCCAGCCGCGCTCATCTCCCTTTCATCGGCCCGGGCGAGGCTACGGGCGGCGGCGGAAATCCAGGTCGCGCTCGCGGATGAAGGCTGGGAAATCATCACCGTCGAGAACAAGCAAACCATCAGCCGCCAGGGCTTTACCGTCACCGGCAAGATTGACCGGATTGACAGACATCGGAAGACCGGAGCGCTGCGATTATTGGACTATAAGACATTGGATAATGATGAGCACCCCGGCCGCGCACACCTGCAGCCGCGCCGCGAGGGCGCGCCGGATTACAATATAGTGTCCTCGCCCGGCAAACCGGAGAGGAAGGGAAAAACAACTGCCAGGGAGAGTCAGTGGAAGAATTTGCAACTCCCGTTGTACCGGATGATGTACGAATCCACCATGGCAGGGGACGACCGGGCGGCGGATATCGAGCTTGCGTATTTCTCTCTGCCTAAAGCTGTCAGCGAGACGAAGGTGGCTGTGTGGGAGGAATATTCCGGAACTATGCCGGACTCGGCCGCCAGGTGCCTCGACGGCGTGTTGGCCGATATAGCGAATAAAAAATTCTGGCCGCCCGCCGATAGGGTACACTTCGCCAGCGAGCTCGATATGCTCTTTCTGCATGAGCCGGAGAAGGCCTTCGATCTGGAGGGCTTTGGACAATGAGCGGCGCCGGAAAACATCCTGTCGGGCACCTCGCCCTGCTAGCCTCTGCCGGTTCGGGCAAGACCACGCGCCTCTGCCACAGGTACATCCGACTGCTTGCGGATGCGGATTTGAAGCTGAAGCCCGACCGCATCTGCGCGCTCACTTTCACCCGCAAGGCCGCCGGCGAGATATTCGACCGGGTCGTCGAATGCCTCTGCGATGCCGCTTCCAGCAAAGAGGCGGCAGTAAAGCTCTCAAAAGCCATCGAGACGCCCAGCCTCGACACGAACGGTTTTGCGGTGCTGCTTCGACTGTTTCTCGATAATCTGCAGCGCGCCGTGATCGGAACGATGGACAGCTTCGTTGGCGGTGTTGTACGCGCCTTTCCCTTTGAACTTGGAATCCCGCCCGAGTTCGAGGTCGCCGAGAGCGGCGATGCCGCCGGTAATGCCATGCAGCAGGATATTCTGGCCCGCATTCTGGCCGCGCCGGGCACCGCCTCTCAGGAGCTGATCGAGGCCTTCAAAAAGGCGACTTTCGGTGTTGAGGAAAAAAGTTTTGAGAATTTTATGCAGAACGTGATCCTCCCTTTACACCTCTCCTACCGTTTCTGCCCGGATGGTGAAAAATGGGGCAACCCCACCCTGATCTGGCCCCGCAGCAAGAACGCTGTCGTGCGGGTGTATGGCGAAGAGGAACTCGCTGATCAGGCAAAACTCGTTGAGCAGTGGATAGAGGGACAGGCCGAACAGAGGTCAATGGAGAAACGCTTTGCGGACAAGCTCCGCACAATCACCAAAGCCCTGGCCGTTCACGGTATGTCTTCCGCATGGCACGCCAACCTCAGCGGCAGCCTGTTCGGTCAGTTGATGACGATGCGATCCGCACTTCGGGAAGCGGAGGATGTAGTGCTTTCTTACTACAGTAAGGAGATACGGCCCACTCCGGATGTTGCCGGGGCGCTGGCCGTGCTGCTGGATAACCTGGTGGGAGTTGAAATCCGGCGCGCCATCGAGAAGACGAGAGGGCTCCATGACCTGCTGGCGCTCTACGACCAGGCATACGAGAAGGAATCGCGCGAATCGGGCCGCTTCACCTTCACCGACATCCAGTACCTTCTCGCCCCGGGCGATGGGCCCGGCGGCGCCATGTCCATCAGCCGCGGCCGCGAGGAGAACCGCCTCTTCATTGACTACCGCCTCGATGCCAGTCTTGACCATTGGCTGCTCGACGAGTTCCAGGACACGAGCGACCTGCAGTGGGCCATCTTCAGCAACCTGGTTTCCGAGCTGATCCAGGGCGACCCGGAAGGCCGCGAGCGCAGCTTCTTCTACGTCGGTGATGTGAAGCAGTCAGTCTACCGCTGGCGCGGCGGAAACCCCCGCCTCTTTCTCGATATTATAGGGGAATATAATCGGACGGGAAAAGAAGTGATCCGGCTTGAAACCATGGAGCATACCTACCGGTGCTCGCAGCCGGTAGTTGACGCCGTCAACAAGGTGTTCTCCGATCTCCCGGCTGCATCCCTGCCCGAAGGAGCGGTCGATAAATGGAAGGCGGTGTGGGGCGAACACTCGACACTCCAGAAGGATGTCAAAGGCTGTGTCGCGCTTCTTCAACACGCGCCTGCCGACGATCAGGATGAAGCGCGCGGCCTGCTGGTGGCCGACCTGCTTAACGAGATACAGCCATGCCAACGCGGGATAGGGGTCGGCATCCTCACGCGCACCAACGGCGCATGCGGCAAGCTGGTTAATGTTCTCCGCCGCGAATGTCCGGGCATGGCATTCGTGCACGAGGGCAAGGCGGCGATCGTGAATAACGAGCTGGCACAGGTCCTGCTCTCGCTAATCCGGCTGGCCGCACATCCGGGTGACGAGTTTGCATGGCAACATGTTCTGATGAGTCCGCTTGCCGCGGTGCTCGACCGAAAGAACAACACGCGAGGCGGGATAGCGCTGGGTCTTCTCTCGGAAATTGAAGCTCGCGGTTTCAGGTCATTCATGGCGGCATGGAGTGCGCGCCTGGAATCGGTTTGCGCTCTCACCGACTACGGTCGTCAATGCCTGGCGCGCCTGGAAAAGACCGCCGCGGAGTTCGACGCTTCCGGCTCGCGCGGCTGTAACCGATTTCTGGAGTTCATGGAAAACCACGAGGTTCACGAGACGGCCGCACGCGGCGCAGTCCGGATCATGACCATCCACCAGGCTAAGGGGCTCGGGTTCGACATGGTTATCCTTCCCGAGCTTCAGAACAAGGCCCGGATGAACATGGTCAGCGCTGACTGGACCGACAAGCAGATCCTGCGCGCGGGCAAGCCGTTCAACCCCGGCTGGATTCTCAAGTCGCCGAATGCCGCCGTTGTTGAAAACGATCCCGTTCTATCCGAAGTTGGCCGGAAGATTGATGAGGACCATTGTTTTGACCAGCTCTGTAACCTGTATGTCGCCATGACCCGCGCGAAGAAGGCGCTCTACATGATCACCTCGCCGCCGCCAAAGAGCAGTTCGACTTTCCGCCCCGCCTCGCTCCTCAAGCTCCAGTTGGCCGGGGACGTTAATCCGGCAGCGGTCCGGGACGTAACGCTCAACAGACGCTCGCATCAGTTGCTTTATGAGACAGCGTCCAGCGATGAGAAATGGTATGAAGCCTCACCTGCGCCATCGGCGAAGGCGAAGCCTGCCGCCGCCGGCAAGTCGAGTCATCCCGCACTCTCAACGCGTCCGTCGTTCCGAAAACTGCTCGAACGCTTCGAGCCTTCCAGGATCGAAAGCTTTGAGCGCAAGGCCTCCGACCTTTTCGATCCCGAGACAAGGGACGTGCTTGATTTCGGCTCCGCCATTCACGAGCTTTTCGAGAAGATCGAATGGCTGACCGAAGACTCCGACATTGAGGCGATAATCAGCAAATGGCTGCCTTCCCGCCCGTTCGATAAGAAGGTCCTGGATGACGCCATCAAGCAGTTCCGGAAGTGCATGAAATCGCCAGAAGTGCGGCTGGCGCTTGCGCGTCCTCCGGGCAATGCGCAAATCTGGCGGGAAAAGAGGTTTGAAATCATATTGGACGGCAAATGGGTCAGCGGCGTATTCGATCGTGTGGCGATATTCAGGGATGCCGCCGGTGCAATAACCGGCGCGGCTATCATTGACTACAAGAGCAACCGCCATCTCGACACCGATGCGGACATCAGGAACAAGGCGGGGCATTATCTGCCGCAGATGGAAACCTACCACCGCGCGCTCTCATCCATTCTCGACATCCCCGCGGATAAAATTTCCGCCGACCTCCTCTTCACCGTCCCCGCAAAGCTGTTCCGGCTGCAGCCCTTCGGCAAGTGAAGAGCTGAAAGAAAAGAGAGAGCTGTCTCAAGACAGTCCGTAAGCATACGCTTTAAATATGCAAATTGAAACTTACCTAACCCGTCTTTCCCCGTTCGCGGGCAAAACCATCTTTTTTTGAGTGTGTAACACGCGTTTCATCCTTTGTTTACAGGGGTCTGTTCTCGGAATCATGCTGTGGGGCAGACCCACTCTATTGACGAACGGTTCTTCCGTGCGACAATGGCTTCATGTATTTGAAGTGCCACAACCGTTTCAAGGACGGCAAGGATCATCGCTACTGGAGCATTGTTGAAAGTGTGCGCACGCGCCGGGGCGTGATCAAGCGGCAACTTCTTTATCTGGGCGAGATCAATGATGCGCAGCGTGTCCAGTGGTGCTCGGCGCTCGATGTTCTGGATGAGTCAGACGGTGTAGTCAAACAGATGAGCCTCTTTCCGGAGGATCGCACGCCTCCACCGGATGTATGCAATCCCGTCCAGATCCGGCTCAATCACATGACCTTACACCATCCCCGGCAATGGGGTGGTTGTTGGCTGGCGATGGAACTATGGGACCAGCTTGGACTGGATGCTTTCTGGAATTCCCGCTTGCCGGACAGCCGCAAGGGGACCGGCTGGTTGAATGTGCTCAAGACGCTGGTCGGCTACCGCTTGCTGGATCCAGGCAGCGAATGGAGGCTTCACCGGGACTGGTTCAAGAACAGCGCTATGGCTGATCTGCTGGGCGAAGATGACTCGATTGCGGCAAAGAACACGCTCTATCGCTGCCTTGACCAGCTTTGCAAGCACAAGGTTGAGTTGTTCTCCTTTCTGAAAGAACAATGGAGTCTACTATTCAACGCATCATACGATGTGTTGCTTTATGACCTGACCAGCACCTACTTTGAGTCCGATCCGCCCGAGAAGATGGACGGGCTTCGCCGCTTTGGCTACAGCCGCGACAAGCGGTCTGATTGCGTGCAAGTGGTCATTGCGCTTGTCGTGACCACGGAAGGCTTTCCGGTGGCCTACGAGGTGATGCCAGGCAATACGTCCGACAAGACGACGTTGCCTGCCTTCCTGCGCGAGATCGAAAAGCAATACGGAAAGATGAACCGGCTGTGGATTATGGACCGCGGCATTCCGACCGAAAAGGCTCTTGAACAGATGCGTTCTGAAGGAGCGAGCTATCTGGTTGGTACTCCGCGCGGACGGATCAGCAAACTCGAAGACCAGCTCTTCGCCCTGCCGTGGAAACAGGTTCAGTCGCAAATCGAAATCAAGCTTGCTCGTGACGGCGAAGACCTCTACGTCCTCACCCGCAGCGGCGGACGGCGCGACAAGGAACAGTCCATGCGGCGGCGCAAGCTCAAGAAACTCTGGGACCGGCTGCACCACATCCGTGAAATGAAGAATCTCAAGCGCGATGCATTGCTGCTGAAACTCGGCGCAGCAAAACAAGAAGCGGGAAACGCCTGGAAGCTGGTCGACATTGCACTTCCCAAGCCGCGAGAGGCCGTCACGCCCGAAACCTTCAGCTTCCGTCTCAACCGGCAGAAACTGCGTCGGACCCGACGCGGCGAAGATACCTACCTGTTGCGCACCAATCTCACAGCGGACAATCCCGAAGATCTATGGAAACAATACATCGTGCTGACCGAAGTCGAGCAGGCCTTCAAGGAGATCAAGCAAGACTTGGATATCCGGCCCGTTTATCATCAGAAAGACGACCGGATCGAAGCGCACATCTTCGTCAGCTTCCTCGCATACTGCCTACAGGTAACTCTCAAGCAGCGAGCCCGAGCCAAGGCCCCTGGGCTGACGCCACGGGCCATCTTCGACAAGTTCAAGTCTATGCAGATGATCGATGTGCATTTACCGACCACCGATGGTCATAATCTGATCCTGCCGCGTTACACCCAGCCGGAGAAAGACATCCAACTTCTCCTGCATCAACTCAACCTGATCTTGCCGGAGCAACCGCCCCCTCGTCTTGAATATCTGCAAGAGAAATGTGGGGCAGACCTTTGACCCGAAATGGAGAGAAAACGGGCATTTCAGCCGCGAACGGGGAAAGACGGATTAAAACCCAATGGCTTGCCACAAATCTGCGTGCCCGCTCGACAGTGCTTTTTCGGTGAAGACCATGGGCTGGTAACGCAACCCCATGCGGTCCGCTTTTGAGGTCACAAATTGTGACCTCCGTTGCGCAAACTCTGCCGATGCCAGAACGAACATGAAGTCATCCGGGAATCGCCCCGCGTTGCGCTTCACGGCCTACTTCAACGCTTTTGTCGGCACGCCGTATAATGCCGCAAGATCGCGGTCTAGAATGACCTTCTGTTCGCGCAGCAGAATAATCGCCTACCGTATGGCATCCGTTGGAATCCGCACGTTGGACTCTCCTTGGCGATCTTGGCGTCCATATTTTCAGCCATGTCTTTGGCCATGCCTTTGGCTTGGTAAACTTGGTAAGCTTGACGGTTATCCTATATGGAGCAGTTCAACTGCTCTTTTTAGGGTTATTCATTTCCCCGCCTCCATCTTCGAATGTGCATCTGACAGAAGGAACAGCACATATTCGTTCTGCACATCCACCGCAATGGCCTTGCCGGCCTTGATGGCGGAGAGGTGGGCGGGGGTCAGCTTGACGATATCGCCGCCCCAGCGGCGACCAAAGGAGGTGTCGGCGCCGTCAGTCGCGTCGAAGGGTTGATCTACGATGCGGATGGCGCCCGCCCGGTATTCGCCGGGGGTTTCGCGGCATTGGCCGGGTTTGCTCCGCGGAGGCGCGGGCTTCGCTTTGGCAAGGTCGCTCAGTTCGGCCTCGATCTCCTCGACGGTGGGGAGTGCGGATTTCATGTCCTTCGGGAGAGCGCGGGTGAGTTCGTAGGTGGAGATGCCTATGGGCTTGTCAATACCGGCAAAACTGTATTCAGCCAGCAGGCGGCTGCGCTCCTGACAGAGGATTAAGCCGATGGTCGGCTGGTCAGTCGGCTGTTTCAGACGGTCGTTGACCACGTTGCAGTAGAAGTTGAGCTTGCCGGCATATTCCGGTTTGAACTTCCCCTTCTTGAGTTCGATCACCACGAACGCCCGCAGGCGCAGGTGGTAAAAAAGCAGGTCAATGTAGAAATCCTCGTCACCGACCTCGACCTTGTACTGCCGTCCCACGAAGGCGAAGCCCTGCCCGAGTTCGAGCAGAAACTTCTCCAACTGCCGTACTAGTTCGTTCTCCAGTTCGCGCTCCTGGAAAGGCTCGGTCAGGGTCTGCTCCATGTACCAGCGACGGGCGGCAAGGTCTTTGACCTTCTGAATCAGGATTACATGGTGTCCCCATGGAATGGTCCAGAACGGAGTGTCATTGAATTGTGCAACGGTGCGTTGCACAATCTCCGCTGCCGTTGATTTCGCCACCGCCTGTGGCGAAATTGCTCCTTCCGGCAATTTTGCAACAGGCTGTTGCAAAATTACAGCTGGGTCCGGGTATTCCCTGTGGAACGCGATCATGAGGCCAATATTCCGATCCGAAAACCCCTTCAACTCCGGCATCTCGTTCTTCAATTCCAGCGCCAGTCGGGGAATGACGCCCGATCCCCAGCCCTCCAGCTTCTGGCGGGTATCAATCATGCGCCCGATGTCCCAATAGAGTCTGAGCAGTTCCGAGTTGACGTCCAGCATGGCGCGAGTCTGCGCGGTTTGTATGCGCAGTTTCACGTCAGCCAGCAGCGCCACGAAGCTCTTAGGGTCCAGTTGGTTGCTACTCCCCATAGCCCAGCGCCTCCAGATTCTTGCGAATGGCGGTTTCGAGGGCCAATCCCTCCGTCATCTGCTCATACAGTTCGACCGAAAGCTCGGACATCTTCTCCTCGAACGGGATGCTGTCGTCCTCGACCTCCTCGGCTCCGACGTAGCGGCCAGGTACTCGTCACGATCCTCGGCCACGCCGTACCGTGCCCGTTCCTCTTTCACGTAGTATTCGCTTTTCGGATTGGCTGTTTCCTGGGCGAGGTGGTCAAACTTCTCCATGAAGGCGTCGGAGATATACTTGAGAAACACGAGGCCAAGCACGACATGCTTGTATTCGGATGCGTCCATGTTGCCGCGCAGCTTGTCGGCCGCCGCCCACAGCTTGTCCTCAAAACCCAGGTTCGCGCCGTTGCTGGTTTGATTACTCATCATGAATTCTCCTGAGTATCGTCGGTTGGATGTTCCGTGACAACCAGCGAACCATTAATATCATATAATATGCTTCATCCTCACCAAAACAAAGAAACATTTATCATTATTCTCGCGCTGACTCAACTTTCCTGAATTGCGCCGTGCGGGGATTCGAAAAATCATGGGAACTCGGAGAAGGCGTACCGCGCATGTTCCAGGAGATGGAGCGCGCCGGCTGCTATCCGCCGCGTTTTGATGCCATTGGCGAGGCGGTGACACCTGTCACGCTGCGCAACGAGCCAATCTACGACCGGGCCACGCCTATTGTCTCAGCCTCAAACTAGTCGGGGAAGTCGCGAGGCTGATACAATGGGACGTGAGACTGATACAATGAAAGTGCGGGACTAGCCCATGCACATCCACGACATCATAGACAACAAGACAGAGAGACTGGTTGACCACCTGAACCAGATGCTGGGAACCAGCGAGCGCACTTGACGGTTATTCATTTCCTCGCCTCCGTCTTCCCCTGCTGCAACACCGTCCGCCCCTTCTCGGTCAACCTGTATTTCTGCAGGCGGCTGTGCGGTTTGTCCGGAACCGTCATTTCGACCAGGCCCGCGTTCAAGGCCGGGAGAACATACGCGAGCCTGAAATGCTCGTCGTGATGAATGCCAACCCGCGTCTGCAATTTTTGCCGCGAGAGAACACCGTCACAGGCCGCTAAAAGCCGACGGACTTCCCCGGTGACTTCCCCGGTGACTTGTGCGGTGACGTTCTCACCGGCTGGGGCCACGACTTCCGGGGTCTTGGCCGCCGCTAGCGGAACAGCCACCTTGAACATGTCGCCATCCTCGAACACCGGCTTGCCCGAGCCGGGGGCACAGTGCGGCAGGTAGAGATTCACCTTGCGGACGCCGGAGCCTAGCTCCTCGTAGCGGCCGATCTGGATCATGAACTTGCAGATGGTCAGGTTCTTGGCAAACGACGTGAAATTGCCGGGGTCAATGCGTCCGTGATAGTGAGGCACGTTGGGGTTCTTGAACTCGACCCGGTCGGCATAGATCACCCTCTGCGCCCCCGCGCCTCCGCGCCTCTGCGGGAGTATGCATTTCATCCTTCCGTCATCGCATTCTTCTTCATCCGCAAAGGAATATTGACTCCGAAGTGTGTCGAGCGGATACTACATACTATCTATGTGGAGAGAAGAACTTGATGAGCAATAAAGAATTTGGAAACGCGGCAGCTGTCGGCATGATAGCCGGTCCGCAGGATTTTGAACGGATGCGAAAAACCTCGGCGACCGGACGAACTCGCACAATCTGGAAGACTTTGATTGAGCGCGTGAAAAACAAGAGTGCGTCTCTTTCGGAAATAGCGCTGGCGGCTGCGGTGAGACGTAATGCACAGTGGGCGAACGAAGCGATAGCCTCGATGTGCAAGTTATGCGATATGCCTTTCTGGGGACATCACGAAGCCGGGGTCATGAGCCTGGGCGGAATGGACAAGGCGCGCGACATCTGCCTGGCAGCGGACTGGCTCTGGCCCGTGCTCAATCGTGATTGTCGCGAGAAGATCCTCGGCGGACTACTGGCCAGGGCAGTGGAGAATCTCTCGCCTGCGCCCGATGGCGTGCGCGACGAAGGCGACGGCAACGGGCAACTGCTGCTGGTCCGGCGTTTGGACGTCGCGGACCCTTTCTGTCTGCATCCCCGCCCGCACCAGACGAATAACTGGGACATGTGGTTCGCCGCCACGCTTTTTATGGCCGCAGCCCTGGCACGTCGGGCCTGGCTCAATCCCGAACCGGATGAACCGGCGCTGGGATGGGGGCGGTATTTCAACGTAGGCTATGCGCTCGATGAAGCCCGGATCGAACGATGGCAATCCATCGCACGCGAACGCATTCACACGACGTTGAACAATGTGATGGGCGAGGACGGCGATTATGGGGAAGGCCTCAACTATGCACGTTACGGCGGCGAAGCGGCCCTGCTTGCCCTGACGCTCTTGGATCGCCTCGACGGAAACAACCTGTTCAAGGGCGGGATATTGGAGCTGCCCTCCTGGTATTGCGCGCTGCGCATAGCCGATCCGGAATTCGGCTATGTCAATTTTAATGACTCGTTGCTGAACATGCGGCATCCCACCGCCCTGCTGACCCACTTGGCCGCGCGCACAAGACGCGGAGATTACCAGACGCTGGCACTGGAAGCGATTGATGGAAAGCAATCTGAGGGGAGCGTGTTGGTTCTGATCGGATTGGACGAGACCATTCCGCCCGGTGAATTGAAGCGGCCCGGCGCCAGTCATTTCCGGAAAACCGGCACCGTGGTCTGGCGCACCGCGACGGATCGCGACGGAATATTCTTCGCACTGCAATCCGGTGCGCATGGCGGCGCGCACCAGCACAGAGACCGCAACAGCTTTTTCCTGAGCGCTTACGGCGAACACCTGATTGTGGACTCCGGGGACGGGCGCTACACTCCAGGCGGATGCCGTCCTCCCCACGATGCAACACTGGCCCACAACTGCATCCTCGTTAACAACCGGGAGCAGAGCGGCAGTAATGAAGATCCCGTGGCCGGCCGCATCGTGACGCAAACAAGCGATGACGACATCTCCACTCTGCTTGCCGACTCAGGCGGTTGTTATCCCGGGGTTACGGAGTGTACTCGGCAGGTCGTCTTCTCGCGGCCCGACCTGTTGGTAATGTGCGATCGCGTGACGGGCGCATGTGAGCGAATCACCTGGCTTCTGCAAGGCTACAACGCCGACGGCAGAGCTTCGTGGACCACCACAGCGGACGGCGCCGTTCTGGTTCGACCGGCTGCAAGCCTTCACGTTTTCTTCGCAGAGCCCGCCGAACGCATTACCATAGCCCCGGGCGCGCTCGATGGCGAGTGCGGCGGGATCCTTCGGCTGGAGGCGGTTTTCCACGGGAAACAGGTCGGGGCGGCGTTTGTGCCCTGCCGCTCTTCGGAGAAGGCGCCGATGCTCATGAGCAGAAGCTCCGGAAAGCTGACACTTCGCTTCCGCAGCCGAGAACACACCGTTCACTTCGCGCAAGAGAGCATCCTTCTCAATGGCACCGCGCATTTCCTTGGAGGTACCTGACAATGCCCAGCTGCTTACGGACACGGTCGCCTGACGGGAAATCAAGGTGGAGTGGCTGCCGGACTAGGACTCGAACCTAGACAAGCAGATCCAGAGTCTGCTGTGCTACCATTACACCATCCGGCAATCCTGCCCTAATGAATCAAACGAACAATATTCAACCTGAGTCCGGTAGTCAAGATGTTTCTGACCTGTCTCTGGTGCGATTCGTTGCCCATCGCCTGTAGCCACTCCTCGATGAGACATGAGAAACCGCAGCCATCCCCGACCTCAAAGTCCCGACTCTCCGGGAGGTCGGGAGTCGGGGCGGCTACAGAAGACAAATGCAGGTTGGATATGGCCGTGTTTGTCCCCTCTAGCCGGCCTCGCTGAGACCAGAGAACAATCACCTGATTTGGTCACCGGTTCTTCTGTAGTGGCATGAGCATCCTCGCTCGTGGTGCTTCTCTTCTATTGTTTATTTTCCGAGCTGGAGGCTCATGCCACGAAAAATACCGATTCTTCTTCAGGATCAAGACCGGGGAGTCCGAACATCTTGCACCTGATCGCAGATGCGCCCGAGTGCGACACGCACAGGTAAACGGACTTATTTCACCATGAAGAGCATGAAGGAGATCTCCTGCTTCATGTCCTTCATGATGGATATTCGTTTCCTTCTGTTTGAAAATCTTCTCCGATCTGAATGCGGTAGTATTTTTGTGGATTGACGCCGGGATTCTAGTACACTGCAAACGATGAGATTGAGTTCCAAACCTGTTCACCAGTGTTATACCTGCCTGCTGAACCTCGGCAGCCAGTGCTGGGAATTTGATTGTCCGCGCAGACAGTGGAGCGGGAAAAGATGCGAGGGGTTTGAAAACAAGACGCTTTACGCGGAATACCGCGCATGGCTGGAAGCGCCCGACGTAAAGACCCGCAAGCAGATCCGTCAGGAAGCGTTTCGGAACCGCAACATTAATCTTCGCCGCAAGGCGCGGACAGTACGCGGCAAGAAGAAGTTATGATAGACAAGAAAAAAGAATTCGATGAACGGGCGCTGCTCGTGAAGGTGTATCTGGCAGGCCAGTCGCGGGAGGAAGCCGAGGACTCACTGGCAGAACTCGAGCGGCTGGCCGATACCGCGGGCGCGACGGTGACCGGAAGCATAACCCAGCGTCGCGACAGGCCGAATTCCGGCTTCTACATAGGCGAGGGTAAGCTGGCCGACATCCAGCTCGCATGCCGCGAATCCGGCTCGAACCTGGTGATCTTCGACAACGACCTCTCCCCCGTGCAGGTGAACAACCTGGACATGTCGCTCGGCGTAAAGGTGATTGACCGGACCGAGCTGATCCTGCAGATATTCGCGCGCCGAGCCCGCACCGCCGAGGCACAGACGCAGGTGGAGCTGGCGCAGCTCCAGTACCTGGCGTCCCGGATCCCAGTCTCTGAGAAGCAACAGCGATTCACGGGCGGGATTGGTATGAAAGGTCCGGGCGAAAGTCCCTTTCAGCTTCGCAGGGCGCCCATCATGGCGCGCATAACCATCCTGAAGCGCAAGCTGGACGCTATCCGCAAACGGCGCGAACGAACCCGCAAGCGCAGGCCCTGGCCTGTTGTTGCACTCGTCGGTTACACTAATGCGGGGAAGTCCACGCTCATGAATGCCCTCTCGAACGCCAAGGCCTACGTTGACGACCGGCTGTTCGCGACCCTCGACACGAAGAGCCGCATGCTGATGCTGCCCGGGCAAAAGAAGGCTATGTTGACCGACACCGTTGGATTCATCCGCCACCTGCCGCACGGGCTCGTCGCGTCTTTCAGGTCAACGCTCGAAGAGATAGCTGAGGCGGACCTGCTGCTGGTCGTGGCGGACTCGTCCCACGCGCATCTCCGGGATCATCTCGATCTCGTCCGCGCGACGCTGGAGGAGATCGGAACGGAATCAATACCATCGCTCCTGATTCTCAACAAAATTGACACCTCGTGTTCAGCGGAAACGCGAGCCGCTCTCACGGAAGCGTTCCCGGAGGCCCTGCCGGTATCCGCGCTCCGCAGAGAAGGACTGGAGGAGCTTAAGGAGCGGATCGCCGGTCTGCTCACGGCTGCGCCCTGTGCCTGATCTGAAGATCGTGACCATTACTGGGTCGAGAGCTCGGGTTTGGCGGGCTCGTCATCTTCCGCATCGCCGCCAAGCAGGCCGCTGATACTTTGAACTGCTGCCGCCGTGCCGTCGCCAACCGCCCCCGCGACAGCAGCGGCTCCGTCACCCGCGGCATCGCCGACGGAAGCGGCACCGTCTCCAATTGCCCCGACGCCGGACATGAGAAAATCGCCCGCCCCGAACACCGCGTTCTGTACATTCCCGGCTATCACGCTGAATACTATCCTAATAGCGTCAGCCGCCGACACACCGCCGCCCTCTTTACCGATATCCCGTAACTCCACCTCGCCGAGCTCGAACAGGGCCGGAGTGTTGAAGCCCTCGGGGTTGCCGATATGAAGGTTCCGGAGCCTCATCTTGCCGGCAAGCGGACTGAACGCGGCGTGCTCAAGCTTTACCGGCACGCCCAGCAGGGCCGGTCCACCGTGGTTCACCGCGGTCTTTATCATATGGCCGCCGAATATCGTCACGCCGCTTATAACCAGGATGATTACGACCACGATCCCGATAACTGTCAATTCCAAAGCCTTCTTCATGACAATTTCTGTCCGAGATGACATGTGAGCATGTTAAAAAAGGTTTGCCATAACCTGTAGAATGTTACACTACCATGGGCCTTGCCCGCAACCCAATTTGTTCCACCCGATTTGTTCCATTGAGACGGCGCGATCAGGTATAAGATGTCCAGACTCCCCGGTCTTGATCCTGAACAAAATAGAAGAGCAGGACCACGAGCGAGGACGCTCATGCCACTACAGAAGAACCGGTGACCAAATCAGGTGATTGTTCTCTGGTCTCAGCGAGGCCGGCTAGAGGGGACAAACACGGCCATATCCAACCTGCATTTGTCTTCTGTAGCCGCCCCGACTCCCGACCTCCCGGAGAGTCGGGACTTTGAGGTCGGGGATGGCCGCGGTTTCTCATGTCTCATCGAGCCGTGGCCACAGGTGATGGCCAACGAATCGCAGATGCGCCCGATGGCGGTCCCCGCCGTTCATATCCTTCACATATTCATTCCATTGGAGATGGCGGTCCCCGCCGTTCATATCCTTCACATATCTATGGGATAGTAGTGGAAGAAATCATGTGATCCTGTTATCCTGTCCTTCTTTATTTTGGGTCACCTGCCTGCATTAGGGCTGCCCGCATTATGGCTTGATGAACGTGAAGGCGGGTGATATGATGCATTCGTATATGGAAAGGGGGTGCCTGATGATACATGTGACTGTTGCCCAGCTTTCACTTTCCAACATGGGCTTCGTTGTGCTGCTGCGCGGGGTGAAAGACCCGCGGACCCTGCCGATCTTCATAGGTGCGCCGGAAGCGCAGTCAATCGGGTTCTTTATGGAGAAGGTCGTCATTCCGCGTCCGCTGACGCATGATCTTCTCAAGAATGTGCTGGACAACCTTGAATGCCGCATGAAGCATGTTGTGATCAGCGAGCTGAAGGAAGGCACGTTTTACGCCACACTCTTGCTCGATCACAGCGGGATGGAGTCGAGCATTGACTCGCGGCCGAGCGACGCGATCGCGTTGGCGCTGAGGTTCTCAGCTCCCATCTACGTTGCCGTGCAGGTCATGGACGAGGCGGGGGTGATAATCGAGGCTGAAGAAGAAAAGGCGAAGACAGATGCCGCGAAGCCTATGACCCCGACCGAGGCGCTGGAGAAGCAGATCCAGAAAGCTGTGAAGGAAGAGCGGTATGAAGACGCCGCCAGGCTGCGGGATGAAATAAGAAAGCTGAAGAACTCCAACTGACCCGTCAATCAGCCGGCATTTGCGCGCGAAAACTTCTTCGTGAGTACGAACATCTTGAAATCATCCGTGGCGAGAATATCATCCTCCTCGAATCCCTGTTTCAGACAAAGCTTGAGGGCCTGGCGCATGCGGTCCGTGCCCCTGAAAATCACGTTCTGGTAGCCGCGCTCGAAGCAGAACTCCACGGCGCTCTTCATCAACTTGTCGCCATAGCCCTTGCCGCGGAACTCCTTCCTCACAAACATGCGCCTGAGCAGGGCGGTGCCAGGCGAGTCTTCCTTGATGGCCACCGTGCCTATGATCTTTCCATCCTTCTCGGCCACAAGGAAGATATCGTTGCTGCCCCCGTAGTAGTGAACGGGATCATCGAGATCCTGCAGGGCATAAGCCGCGCTATCCTCGGCAAACTCGCCCTGCATTATATCACTTATGAGGGTCCTCACTTTTCCTGCATCTTCCTCGGCGATCCTTCGTATGGCAATCATATATCCTCCCTCGGATTTACAAGCACTCACTGCACATCGTCAACTTCCTCGCCATCGGGCTTGGCCGGCTCCGGCTGAAGCAGCTCGCTGCCGGACCAGCTGTCTATCATCAGCTCCTTGGCCTCGTCAATAGCGCCGCGGCGGCGGAGCGTTTCCTCGTAGACCTTGTCCGGCGTATCGAGCACGTAGGGCGTGATCATAACAAGCAGTTCCCTGCGAACGCTCTCGTCGGAATCCGAACGGAACAAGTAGCCAAGCAGCGGGATATTGCCGATCCACGGAATCCTGGAGCTTGTCTTGCCCTTGTCGGAGCTCATCAGGCCGCCCACCACTATGGTGCGTCCGTCGTCCACAGAAAGAGAAGCCGCGAATTCCCTCGTTGTGATGACGGGCACTTTGTTGCCGTCAATGGTCTCATACCCGCCCACGTTATCAACGCTCTGTTCGATATCCATCACCACAAAACCCTTCTTGTTGATGTGGGGCGTCACCTTGAGCTCTATTCCGATATCGGTGTACTGGTAGGCGGACTGCTGTGTTCCGCCCGACGTAATGCTCGTGGAGGTCACGATCGGCCGTTTCTCGCCCACCATTATCCTCGCTTCCGTGTTATCGGTGGTGAGAATAATGGGCGTTGAGAGCAGCCTCGCCTGGGAATTCTGGGCCAGCATATTGAGAACGACATCCAGGTTGAAATCGAAGAATGTGAAATAGTAGCTCAACCCCGAACCCGCAGCGGCTGTGCTGTCGCTTATCGCACGAATGCCGGAACCGTCCCTTATCTCCGCGCCCGTCGCCTCCCTGCTCACGCCTGAGAAACCCATGAACGCGCGGCGCGCGCCGCCGGCATTCTCATTATATGCGATCATCGAGCGCTGAAGCCAGTCAATGCCGCTCTGAAAATTATCGCTCAGTCCTATCTCGACGATGATCACCTCGATCAGCACCTGGGAAAGCATTATGTCAATGTTGTTCATAACGTCTTCGATAACGACCATATCGGACTTATTGGCCATGGCCAGGAGGGCGTTGATGCGGGGATCGGCTATTATCTTAACGTCCTGCGAGAGGCGTCCTATGATTTCGGCACCCTCTGCCGGTGTTGAGGTTCGCTGGTCCCTCGTTCTCGAATCGGAGGCCTGGGGCACCACGGGCAGCAGGGGAACCACCGGCCCGGTCTTGGTTCCCGACGTGATTATCGAGTTGAGCACTGCGACGACATCTTCGGCCTTCGCGTACTGGAGCCTGAAGACCTTGATGGTAACATCAGGCTCCACCTGGCGATCCAGCTCGGTGATAATGCTCTCGAGAAACCGGAACTGCTCCGGCCTGGTGATGACTATGAGCGATCCGGTCCTGTCGTCGGCGACCATCTTAACCTTGGCATAAATCAGTCCCCGCTCCTCGGCCGACTCGGTCGTAGTCGTTGTTGCAGACCTGGCGGCGGCCGCCGCGGGGTCCGTGGGAACCGGCACGCGAGGCGTCCTGGTGGGGAACCTCGCGGCCGCAAGCTGCTGGCGAAGGAGCGAAGCTCGATCATCCCTGCTCTCGGCGTCCGCGATTATGGCCTGGATCTTTCCCATCACATCGGAGGCCTTGGTATAGACAACGCGAAAGATGCGCAATTCCTCGCGGGATTCGACGGGCTGGTCAATATACTGCAGTATTTCGAGAATCCTCTTGATATTTACAGCTGTGTCCGTGATCAGCACACTGTTCACACGCTCCAGCGCAATGATCTTGCCGTAGGAGTGAAGGAAGTTCTGCATAGCGGACTGAGCCTCGGCGATATCAATGTGCTTGAGCATGACGATCTGACTCACAAGATGATCGGTATCTTCCGCGTCCTTCCTTATTTCGCCCGTGTCAGTGGTCATGCCCTCCTGCCTGGCTGTCGCGATGGGAACAACCTTCAGGAATTTATCGCCCATTGGAACAAGCGCAACGCCGTGCATCGCCAGGATGCTTTCAATGGCCAGAAGCGCCTCGTTCATGGGCAGTCGCTTGGGGCACTTGAGAGTGATCTTGGGATTCGGCAAGCCGGGAGCCTTCATCAGGGCGAGCCCGGTCCAGTCGCTGTAATCTTTCAGCACCTCGTCGAGCTCCCACTCGTCATACTTGAGCCCGACCATTCTCTCGCCTTGCACGGAGGCCTGAGTGCCGGGCGGCAGGGGCAAGCCTTCGGCGTCTTCGCCCGGATCGAAAATGGCCGCATCGGGATCTGTCTCACCAGCGACAATGCCGACCGGAAAATTGGTGACTCCCCCACCCCGGAACTGACGCAGGACGGGCGCGCGCACGGGAGGCGGCGCCGGTGGAACTGCCGACGGTTCAGCAATCGGTTCATCCGGCGCAGGCGCCGTTGGCGCCAGCGGAGCTGCCGGCGGCTCAACAGTCAGTTCCTCCGGCGCAGGCACGGGCAACGCCTCCGGCTGCGCTTCCGCCAGCGGATCGGGTTGAGCCGTAACGGGCTCGTCTGCGGCCTCCTCCTGGGCAGAGGTGGACAGTGAGCAGAGCAACCCAAAGGCCAGGCATGCAACTGACAATTTGAAATATCGGCAAAATCTCATATCACCCAA
Organism: uncultured Verrucomicrobiota bacterium; assembly: GCA_964458525.1. GTDB lineage: Bacteria > Verrucomicrobiota > Kiritimatiellia > JAAZAB01 > JAAZAB01 > CAYWJE01. Next base: position 8,087 of record CAYWJE010000008.1, on the reverse strand, counting down.
AATCCGCAAACCGAACTGAATAAGCATTTTTTAGCATTTTGCCATACCGACGCAAAAAGGGCAAGAAAAGAAGAAACAATTGTCCCTCGCAACATGTCCGGCCTCAGCGAGGCCGGATACAGAGGATGAGCAAAACATCGCGGATGCGTTCCGGCGCGCGCCGGGGTTGCATCATTCCGACGTTTCGACATCCTGTTCGGGTTGAGGCGCGGGAGATTCGGCGAGTCCAGCATCCCTGGTATAGACGCAAATGAGAGAAAAATCGCCCTTCAGTTTACCCTTGCTTCCCGAAACCAGCGCAATGGTGAGGTCATCAATATTCATCGTCACGTTCTCCAGTTCTAGCGCATGCATGAACCGGGTCAGCGATTCGAGACCTGCCTCCCAGGTGCAGTCAATGCCAAGCTCGTAGAGGTTGCCGAAGCTCTTCTCCTTCCGGGCCCTGCGCCTGACGAGATTCACATTGTTCGCCTTAGCCACGCGCTCGAGAATCCTGAGGTAATCGGCGGTAGCATCCTTGTCGGGCGGATAGACGGAAACCTTGCCGCGCAGGGCGTCCAGACGCTCATCCCAGTAGCCCTTCTGTCCGATCACGCGCTCCGCGAGCTGAACCCTGCGTTCCACCGCCTCGCGGTTGGCGCCCAGCTCCCGCCAGTTGTCAAGCCTGGGCTTGCCGAACCAATAGGACAGTCCGATTAGCACCACCATGGCGGTGATGCCGCTCAGAACAAGTTCTCGAGATGTCAGTTTCATTGGACTTGTTCCGGTATCGCAATGTTCATTTGAAAAGTCTGCACCGTCTGGTCCTTCCGTTTTCTTGGCTGTATCGCGCCCATTTCGACCGCCCCGAACAGGGAGGAGGCGACAAGCCGTTCGTTGAAATCAATGATGGGCTCCACCGACTGCGACTCGCCGCGCACAACGACGTTCTTCCCCTTCTTAAACTGAAAAGAAGTGAGGCTGAGGTCGGACGGGAGCAGGCTGCTGATTTCCAGCAGGCATTCAAGAGCGGACCACTTGCGGTCAAGGTACTGCTCGAATGAGTTCACCTGCCTCTGGAGAGCGCGCACGTCATCCGATGGCCCCTGCAGCCCGGCCATACGCTGTTCAATCCTCTTCACCTTTCTCAGACTTGACCGGTAGCCCGCGCTCAAAATCATCATTCCGAGCAGCCACACTCCAAAAAGAACAATCATTCCCGTGATAACCTGTTTTTTCAGGTGCGCCGCGTCAACCGAGACCCGCCACCCCCGCGGCACGAGATCAACTGCCGATTGCAGACCGGAATTGGTCCTGAAGGAGAACGGGGGCGAATAGGCTCGGCGGGCGAGGCCCTCGCTGACCGACGGTAGAGAATCGAGCGGGCTTGTGACGACGTCCTTTCCGTATTCCTCGCGCAGTCTCTCGACAATTCCCTCGAATCCGGAAATCCCGTGCCAGACATCAAGACGAGCAAGCGCCTTCTCCCCATGATCGAGGTCCAGCGACAGGAGCATGGAACCCACCTCATTGAAAATCTCCGACGCATATTCCCCATCCTCAACACCGGAAGCTACGCCTACAGGCTTGAAGGAAATGGGTGAGCCGTCCTCCGAGGCCATGATCACGCCGCCCTCCGGAGCAAGAAGAATCAACACCTGCCGGCCCGCGGCGCCAACCGCGCCAGCGTCCCGCAGAATCCGCCACCATGCCATAACATCGGCATCTATCCTGACTATTTTCAATCCGGCCTTGCTGCACACATCGCCGAGAAAATCAAGAACCGTTCTACGCACGGTGACTATCAGCACGCGGCAAGATGAGTCGGTGGTCTTGAGAACCTCCCATGAAGTGGCCATCTTGTCGCCGGAAAAGGGCGAGAGTTTATCGGCCTGCAACCGGACCATTTCTTCAACTTCCGCGGGGTCAATCGAGGGAAGCTCGACAACACGCATGAGCGCCTGGTCGGGCGCCACGGAGAGGACGACTTCCCCGTGCAGCGTTGGGATTTGACTCATGATGGCCGCGGCCAGCGCCGTGGGTTCCAATGCGGCGGCCTCCTCTATTTCCAGCGTCACGCTCTTCGAAACACTGCGCGGCGCGCCCGATTCGTCCTCGTCGAGAACGGTCCAGCGGACTGTTCTTCCCCTGATTAGCAAGCTCGTAATCGGATTCATTATCTAATCAAATACCCCACGAGATGAAAGAAGTCAATTATTCTCGGGCAGCTCGCCCTGGACCCAGCTCAGGACCTGTAGCTGTTTGTCCTGCAGCGACACAACGCACGAGATCATTCGTTCCACATCCCCGACCTGTCCACGGGAGAGGATGGTGAACCTGCCCATCGCGCTGAAAGTGATATACTCCTCGATTGACTTGTCAAGAATCGGCACGCGGGTCAGCAGGTCGTCAATATCCTTGAACGGCTCATCGTCCTCCGTGCCCTCAATTCCATCCTGGCCTACCCGTTCGGCAACGATATTATCCGCTATTATCGAGTCTATTTCAAAAAAGGCAGTGAGCGTCTCTGCTGGTGCGCTGTTGATGTTGATCTTCTGATCCTCCGAATAGGCAGTGAGGAAGGGCGCTATGACGTGATAGACGCTTATCCCGGAATCTTCTATAACCTGATCAAAGCCCTTAACCAGGAACAGCTCGTCCACGGTATCCAGCGGCCCGTTCTTCGACTTATACGGGGGGTCGAGTGTTTCATAATAGGAGGATTCCGCGCCGTTGAGATAGGTGAACTCGTCCTCGTCCACCCAGTCCACCAGACAGTCCACCAGCGCGTCGCGTTCTTCGCGGGGCATCCCGGCCATTTCGAGAAGCGGGTTCCAGGTTTCAAATGTGAGTTCCCTGTCGGCGGCATGTATCATGCTGTTGATGTTCATGCGGGAGTTCTCGGGCTGGATGAGCACGGAAACACTGCCCTCGCCAAGCTGCCGCGTGAGTTCCGCGCCGCCCCCGCCGGCGAGCGTCACAACAGCGTGGCGCAGCTCCTGGTCCGAACCCTTGGCCAGGTAATCGGAAAGAGTCTCGTCGGTCAGGTCAGGATCGTCAGTCTGAAGCATGGCCATGCGGGCCAGTTCGATCCCGGCCTGCGCCAGATATTCCGCCTTGACCTTCTTGCGCCAGGTGGAGGCGATTCGCGACTCGATATGCATATCGAAGGCAAAGGCCACCACGAACATCGAAAGCAAACCTATCACCCACAGCACGACGATCAGCGCCGAACCGCCCCGCGCCTCATGGAGAGAGACTTCGCGACGCTCCGCCGCCGATCCCGGCGCAAAAAACATAATCGTCCTCGTGCGCTTCATCTAATCCCCCTCTGTCCGCCCTGCCCGGAGGACCAGGAAAGGGGGCCAACCGGTATTTCGACCAGGCGTTTCATTTCCACAGGATCCTCGTCCTCATGCAGAGGTTCAAGGTAGAGCGTGATTTCAACGGCGAGCGGAAGCCTGTTTGTCGCGTCATTCTCCCACGTGCTTTGCCATTCCCATCCATCATCCGTGCGGTTCGTTGACACCCGGCAGGCTATTCCCTCAATTTTTGACGAGATAAAGAAGGGGTTGATCTGTTCCGGCACAAAGCCGTCCGGATTGCCGTACGGCCGCCACGTCCGGACGGCCGCGGAAGAATAGCCGTATTCGTCCTCCTCGACCGACACCTGGACGCGGTGCACGCCTTTGCGGAGCGGGTCATTGAGTCCAAGCAGGGCGCCGCCGGTCTTCACCCAGCCAAACCTGTCTCTCGCGCCGGGCCCGGATCCGCCGCCTTCCAGGAAGAACCCATAGTACGCATTGCCGGCATTAGTCCGGGCTCCCGGATAAAACGCGGAGCGCAATCCGTGTACGAGCTGGTCCATCACGTACTCGCCGTGGTTCAGATTTTCCGCCATGCGCAAACCCTTTTGCCACGCGTTGGTAACACTGTAGAAAGTCGTGAAGGTTATCGCCATCACGGTCGTGATAAGCGATATGGCCACGAGCAGTTCAACAAGCGTGAACCCGCGCGATGCATTCCGCACCACCGCGCACAAGCCGCTCCCGGCCCGCTTCAAAAACCGCTGTACACTCACGTTAGGCATTGCTACTCCAGTTCGCTCTTCTCCGGGCAGTAAAGATATCCGACCACCTCCTCAAACGAGGCTTGGCCACTTTCCGACCACACCACCCTTGTTTTGACGATATACAGGGACTCCTCGCCAGCGACCTGCTCCACACTGCGTGAAAAGGTGAATCCGTCCGGGTACTCGGCGCCGGAAACCACGTTCGCCTCGGCGGAATTAGTGGTCATAATGGGGTAGTCCAGCTCGCCACGGTCCAGAACCGCCCGCGCGTTCTGATAATGCTTGCTGGTGCGGATCACAGCCAGACACCGCGCTGTGGTCTCTATGAGCACAAAGATGCTGATGCCGAGGATGGCGAGGGCGAGAATGGCCTCCACCAGGGTCACCCCGGACTGGGGACTGCCGGAAAAAAGTCTATTGCGCTGCGGCTTAATCTTCTCCATATTGCATCGCTCTCACGCTGGACAACGCGTCAACTTTCACGACCACGTAGTTTCCCGCACGATCAATGACCTTTGCCGAGAACGGCGTACAGACTCCGGTCCTGGAATACCGAACCGTGCATACGCCCTCCGTGGTGGGCCCGTCGAGTCCATCCACTTCAACGTAGGCAAGAGTCACTCCCTTCACCATGCGGGAAAACCGCGGCAGGGTGGTGTTGGAGGACACGAGGTCTATATGTCCCGTGTCCACGTTGAATGTGATCGCCAGGTCGCTCTGTTTCAGGAGCGCCATGCTCCTCGCGTAGCGCGCCACAGTGGTCAGCGTCCGCGCTGCGGTCGTAAGCCTGTGGCCCTGAATCGAGCGAAGGAGGAAAGGCGATGCTATACCGAGCATGATGCTGATCAGGATCAGCACCATGAGCAGCTCAATGAGCGTGAATGCCGCGCTCGACCTGGCCGGAAAATTCTTCATCACAAGCCTCCGCCAGCCGCGAACCCGGCGACCGATGATCGACGGGCAAAGCACAACCTCCGAGCCCGCCAACAAGGGCGGGCTCGAGGTCAAAGCGTGCCGACTGCTTATTCCCGGCGCCTGTCGCAACCCAGAGCTGCTATTTTTTTGCGCCGAGGGCGGAATGGGCCGCCGCAAGCCGGGCAATGGGAACTCGGAACGGGCTGCAGCTCACGTAGTTGAGTCCCGACTTGAAACAGAACTCCACCGAAGCGGGATCGCCGCCCTGCTCGCCGCAGATACCGATCTTGAGATCCTTCCGCGTCTTGCGCCCTCTTTCAACAGCCATCTGAACCAGCTGGCCAATCCCTTCCTGGTCAATGGTCTGGAACGGGTCAGCGGGTATGATTTTCTTCTCCAGGTAGTCGTTCATGAACCCGCCAATATCGTCGCGACTGAATCCGAATCCCATCTGGGTGAGATCGTTCGTGCCGAACGAGAAGAATTCCGCCTCCTCGGCCATCCTGTCCGCCATGAGGCAGGCGCGCGGTATCTCAATCATGGTTCCGATCATGTGCGGAATGCTCTTCACATTCGCCTTGGCGCACACCTCGCGACACACCCTCGCGCAGATCGCCTTCTGGTCAATCAGCTCCCTGGCGTCGCACGTGACGGGGATCATGATCTCCGGCTTGCACTTCTTCCCGCTTTTGTTGAGCTCGACGGCCGCCTCGTAGATCGCGCGGACCTGCATCTCGGTAACCTCGGGATAGGTGATGCCAAGCCGTACGCCGCGGTGGCCCATCATGGGATTCGACTCGTGAAGCTGCTCACCCCGCGCTCGAACCTCGTCCACGCTGACGCCCAGGCCCTCGGCCAGCTCGCGCTGCTTCTGCGCGTCCTTCGGAACGAACTCGTGCAACGGCGGATCGAGCAGGCGGATCGTGACCGGCCTGCCAGCCATGACCTCCAGCGTGCCCTTGATGGATTCCTTAGCGAACGGGAACAGCTGGTCGAGCGCGGACCTGCGCTCCTCCAGCGTGTTGCTGAGGATCATCTTACGCAACAGGAAGAGCGGCTGATCACAGCCCTTGCCATAGAACATGTGCTCGGTCCTGAACAGTCCGATTCCCTCGGCGCCGAACGAGATGGCGTTCTTCGCATCATCCGGCGTGTCGGCATTCGCGCGCACGCCGAGAGTCCTGAATTTGTCCACGATCTTCATGAACTTCTGGAAGCGCGGATTCTCGGTGGCGTCCACCATCGGAAGCGCGCCTTCGTAGACCGTGCCCTTCGTTCCGTTCACCGTAACGGTGGCGCCCTCTTCGTAAACCTTACCTCCAACCATCATCTTCTTGGCGGCCGAGTCCACGTGGATCATCGCAGCGCCGACCACGCAGCACTTGCCCCAGCCACGGGCGACGAGCGCGGCGTGGCTCGTCATGCCGCCGCGCGCCGTGAGAATAGCCTGTGCAGCCTGCATTCCCTCGACGTCCTCTGGATTTGTCTCCTCGCGCACGAGGATTGTCTTCTCGCCCCTCTTGGCCCACTCCACAGCATCCTGCGACGTGAAGACCACACGGCCCACGGCGCCACCCGGACCCGCCGGAAGGCCCTTCGCAATGACCTTGGCCGACTTCTCGGGACCCGGATCAATGATCGGGTGCAGCAGCTCATCGAGCTGCGCGGGCTGCAGGCGCAGAACCACATCCGACTCCTTGATCATCTTCTCGGCCAGCATATCCATGGCCATGTTCAGGGCCGCCGTTCCGGTGCGTTTACCCACCCTGCACTGCAGGATGTAGAGTTTGCCTTCCTGAATGGTGAACTCGATATCCTGCATATCGCGGTAATGCCACTCAAGAGCCTTCTGGTGGGCGTCAAGCTGCACGTAGACCTGCGGCATGGCCGTCTCAAGCGATGCGAGATGCCTGTTCTGATCGTTCTTGGTGGACTCGTTGAGAGGGTTTGGGGTCCTGGTGCCCGCCACCACGTCCTCGCCCTGGGCATCCACAAGCCACTCGCCGTAGAACTTGTGTTCGCCCGTCGCCGGGTTGCGGCTGAACGCAACGCCTGTCGCGGAGGACTCGCCCATGTTGCCGAACACCATGGCCTGCACGTTCACCGCCGTGCCCCACTCGTCCGGAATGCCCTCGATCCTGCGGTAACTTATCGCACGCTTGCCGTTCCAGCTCTTGAACACAGCGCCGATGCCGCCCCAAAGCTGCTTGACAGGATCGTCCGGAAAGGGTTGTCCGAGGACGGACTGCACGCGCGCCTTGAATTCGTCGCTCAACTGTTTCAGATCCTCGGCGCCGAGGTCGGTATCCTTCTCAACGCCCCTAGCCTTCTTCATATCGGTCATAAGGTTGTCAAGCTGCACCCTTATCCCCTTGCCCTCAGCCGGGACAACGCCCTCGGACTTCTCCATGACAACGTCGGAATACATCATTATCAGGCGGCGGTACGCATCGTAGACGAAGCGCGGATTGCCGGTCTTCGCGATGAGCCCCGGGATCGTGGCTGAGCAGAGTCCTATATTGAGAACCGTTTCCATCATGCCGGGCATGGACTTGCGCGCGCCAGACCGGGCGGAGACGAGCAGCGGGTTCTTCGGATCGCCGAACTTCATGCCCATCTGCTTCTCGGTCTTCGCGAGAGCGACTTCAACTTCCTTCTTCACGCTGCCCGGGTATTTCAGCCCGTTTTTGAAATAGTCGGTGCAGCATTCCGTGGTGACGCTGAATCCGGCGGGAACAGGCAGGCCAAGCCTGCACATCTCGGCGAGATTCGCGCCCTTGCCGCCGAGCAGGTTCTTCATCTCCGCCCTGCCCTCGGTGTAGCCCTTGCCCGCGCCGAACAGGTAGACATATTGTTTCGCTTTTGCCTTCGTCTTCGCCGGGGTTTTCTTCATGATCTTAACCTTCTTTGTTGCCTTGCTCTTCACCTGCTTCTTCGCCATTTGTACGCCTCCCCTGTTCTTGTTAACTGTTAAATCATGAAACACTGCTGAAAAGAATGAGATGTCACGATAGCAGGTACCAAGGCGCTGTCAAGACATCTTTCTTGCTTGCTTTCTGCTCATTAGCTCGCTCAGTCAACAATCACCTGCTCACGCGCCTGGTGCGCCGACAGCCCCATA
>CAYWJE010000007.1:0-28789 GCA_964458525.1 uncultured Verrucomicrobiota bacterium | reverse complement strand
GCCCGTGCCACATTGCCCAGCCTTCCGGAAATTGTAACCCTGTTTTGAACCATGCAGTAATTCTAAATCATCTCGCATAAAAGACCAGAAAGGAAAATGAGGAAGGCAACCATCAAGCAGAATAGCAAGATCGTGAACCTTTAAGAAAGGAATCGCTTCACTCTTTTGTGCTTTCTTTCATATAGAATCTTACCATCCCTCATGATGGATGTGAGGAAGGTATCCTTGTGCACCAAGCGTTTACGCATGGTGGAGCGGGATTGCACCAGAATGTCCAAAGGGAACGATCGAGGAATCCGGCGTCTCATTATGAGAGCCTGTTCAACAGGATCGCCTGACCTGTCCGTAATAACCAGCAAATCAACATCGCTGTCACGGGTTGCGGTTCCATTCGCATGGGATCCGAATAAAATGATACGTAGAGGGTCAAATTCTTTGGCAAGGTTCTCCGCGTATTGCTTGATACCTGTTTTAATATTTGCCATGTTTTTACACTACATGTTTTTTCAGGCTATGTCGAGTAGTTTGCTTTTTTATGCGACCCAAACAGACTCCCTTTGGCCGGTCTTGAAGTTTCGTGTGGAACTTAAAGAGAGAAACAAAATCTCTCTCACAAAGCCACAAAGTCACTAAGGAAGATCGTCACTGATCAGTGTGTCATTTAGTCTGGATTTTCGTCTAAACTTCTCAACTTCTCATCGTCTCAACTTCTTCCCCTCACCGACCCACTGATCCACAGACCTCCCGTTCCACAGCCCCTGGCTGGAAGTTTCTTTTGCTATTTGTACGGCGTGTTGCCCAAATGACAATTTCTTAGGAAAAGCGAGGGTGTCAAGTGTGTCATTCCGAGCGAAGTCGAGGAATCTCGATTTGGGCAACACGCCCTGTAGGACTGACCCCTTAGGATTGGGTCACGACAGGACTTCGTCCACCTTCACCGCGTTCCAGTGTGCATCCATCTCGGCGAGCGTGCAGCCGGACATCTCGCGGCCCTCCGCCCGGATGCGCTTTTCAACTTCCTTGAACCGGCGGATGAATTTCTTTATGGCGCCGTTGAGAGACTCCTCGGCGCTAATGCCGTTGAACCTGGCGAGATTGACAACGGCAAAAAGCAGGTCCCCTATTTCATTATCGAGTCCCTCGCGATCTGGACCGGCAAGAATGCTCTTCACCTCTGCAAGCTCCTCATCAACCTTTGCGAGCACATCACCGACCCTGTCCCAGTCGAAGCCTACTCTGGCCGCGCGCGACTGTACCTGGTCAGCCTTGTAGAGGGCAGGCAGGTGGCGCGGCGCCCCCTCGACAACCGAACGGACCGCCCCTTCTCCGGCGTTCTTTTTCTTCTTCTCGTCCGCCTTGATGGCTTCCCAGTTCCTGAGAACCTCATCGGCATCGGCAACGCGCGTCTCCCCAAACACATGCGGATGCCTTCTCACGAGCTTCTCGCACACATTCTCCACCACCTCGTCGAACGAAAAAGCGCCGCGTTCTTTCTGGAGTTGGGCGTGGAAGACCACCTGCAACAGGAGGTCTCCGAGTTCCTCACGGTGCCGGGCGGGCTCCCCGGAATCAATCGCCTCGACGACCTCGTAACATTCCTCGACGAGATACTGTTTCACCGATTCGAGAGTCTGTTTGCGGTCCCATGGGCAGCCGTTTTCAGCCCTGAGCGCCGCCACTATCTCCACGAGGCGAGCAGTTATGTCATCTCTTTTTCTCATCCTACAGGCTCAATTTTTCCGCGATCTTTTTGGATAATCGCATCGCGCAGAAATCGGGGCCGCACATTGAGCAGTGATCGGAATCCTTGGAAACTGCGCCTTCCGCAAAACGGGCTCGAGCCCTTTCGGGATCAATCGCGAGTTCAAACTGCCTGTTCCAGTCAAATGCCGCCCTGGCTCGTGCCATAGCGTCGTCCCATTCGCGCGCACCTGATATCTTCCTGGCCACGTCCGCGGCGTGAGCGGCGATCTTGAAGGCGACCACGCCTTCCCTGACCTCGATTCCTGTGGGCAGCCCAAGATGTTCGGCGGGCGTAACATAACAAAGCAAGGCGGCGCCGTACGAACCGGCGGCCGCGGCGCCGATGCATGCGGTGATGTGATCGTAACCGGGCGCCACATCGGTCACGACGGGACCGAGCACGTAGAATGGCGCGTCATCACACACGCGCAGGGCGCGCTCGATGTTCATCTTCACCTGGTCGAAAGGAACATGGCCGGGCCCCTCAACCATCACCTGCACGCCTCTTTCGCGGCAGCGCCTCACGAGCGCGCCGAGAACATCGAGCTCGGCAAACTGAGCTTCGTCGCTCGCATCAGCCAGGCAGCCAGGCCTCAAACCGTCGCCCAGCGAGAGTGTCACATCATGGGCGCTGCATATATCAAGAACCTCGTCCCATCTCTCGTAAAGAGGGTTCTCCATCCCGTGCTCAACCATCCACGCCGCCATAATGCTTCCTCCGCGGCTGACAATGCCGGTCAGTCGGCGCGCGGCAAGACCCACGTGGCTGCGGAGAATTCCAGCGTGCAGGGTCATGAAGTCAACACCTTGTTTCGCCTGCTCACCGATCACCCGAAGCAGCTCATCGGGATCGAGATTCCCCGCCTCCCCGCCGCCTCGCGACACGGCTTCGTAGACGGGAACGGTTCCGAGCGGAACAGGACATGCCGAGAGGATTGCCTTCCTGGTCTCCGCAAGATCCGGTCCGACGCTCAAATCCATCACCGCATCAGCGCCGACCTCCAGGGCCACGTCGAGCTTTCCGACTTCACCCTTCGAGTCCGAATGTTCCTTCGAACGCCCGATGTTGGCGTTGACCTTGGTTCTGAACATCCTTCCCACCAGCGCCGGATTGGTCATGGAGGAATGGGACGGGTTGAAAGGCAGCACGGCGCGGCCACGCCGAATTTCATCGAGAACTGTTTCGACAGGCGCGCCCTCTGCCGAGGCAGCCGCCACCATCAAGTCGGTTGTAATCCCGCTGCGGGCTGAATCAAGTTGAGTGCTCATGGTAGTGCGTCCTGTTACTTTTGCCTGAACGCGGACGAGCGGCTCAGCAGAAGGGCAATCAGGTTCTTGGGACCCAGCGCCTTCACGCTTTCCGCCACCAGGTCGGCGCCGGCAAAATCCTGGAACTCCGTGAACTCGTTGGTACCCACGGCGCATCGCATTCCCGCGGCAAGGGCGGTGCGGCAGGCCGCGGCGCAGCCGGTCAATGCCAGGCAGCAGCGTGCACGAACCCTGATCAGTTCGGCAAGCCTCAGCCAGCCTTCCCGCGTCATTGCCGACCCGGCCTTCACAACAAACAGCGAAGCGGAGCCGTCCGGAACGAGGCGTTTGAGAAGGATCTGCGCATTTTCCTCTAACAGAAATGAAAGGGCGCCGATCGCGATCTTTCGGCTTGCGGCCTCGGCAACGAGCGCAACCAGGTCCGGATCAGGGGCATTTGATTCCGCCGTCATCAGCTTCGCGTACTGCGTCCTGATTTCCGCGGCCAGCTTGTCCACCGTTATCTTCTTGGCCTGGGCCGCCGCCAGTTTCGTCAGGGCCTCTTCCAGCGGCGAATCAAGAAACCAGCGGCAGAAAAGCCCCTGGGTCAGCTCCAGCTTCTTCTGGGACACAGCGTTTTGACACACATCATACAAGATCTTGCGTCCATTAAACGCGGTCTCATCAAGATCCAGGACTATTCCCAAAGCCACGTCCTGTTGACCTGCCGCCTGCTGAGAGACTTCCATAGACTTTCCCATAGTTGAACGCTCCGATTTCATTAGCGTCCCGCCGGGACGCTCGGTTGACATTGATTTCTGAATGATCTTTTTAACCCAAGCATAGGGTATGGTCAAGCTAAATCGCAGGCGCAAGACATCGGGTTTTCCCGGTCGCCGGAAAAAAACCTCCGGGTTCCATTAAAATCGCTTGACACACCCTCCCCTTTTCTGTAGTTATGTTAATTCAGACTGCCAACGACTCCAAGGGGGACGCGTTCAAGACATCTGGCAGTTGAAATATGAAGCCGTAATGCAGGAGTGGCTTGTTCCACTCTTTTATTTTGCGAACAAAAGAGGTGGTGTTTATGAGCAGCAACGAACTTCTTGCTGTTATCGAAAACATGGAAAAGGAACGCGGCATTGATCGCGATTCCCTTGTCCAGATGGTTCAGGAGGCGCTCCTTTCGGCATCCAGGAAGAGCGTGGGCCCAGCGGATAACATCAGGATCGAGGTAGATCGCAACACGTTCAAAATAAAGACCTTCGCCAAGGTAACGGTGGTAGAAATAGTTCAATCCAGGGAATCCGAGATAAGTCTGATCCAGGCGCGCAAATCCAATCCCGATGCGAAGATCGGAGACGTGATTGAAATCGAGGTTACCCCCAGAAATTTCGGCAGGATCGCTGCACAGACAGCAAAGCAGGCAATAGTGCAGAAGATACGCCAGGCGGAGAAGGAGGTAGTCGTCAAGGAATACAAGGACCGGCTCGGCGACATAGTCAGCGGCACGGTTGCCCGCATGGACAGGGGCGACGTGATAGTGGATATGGGCCGGGTTGAGGCCATCATGCCGGCTTGCGAGTGTGTACAGACTGAGGAATACCAGATCGGCGACCGCATTCGCGCCTACCTTTTGAGCGTCCAGGATCATAAGAGCGGCTACCACCTCGTTTTTTCGCGCAGCCACCCTAACTTCGTCAAGCGGCTTTTCGAGCTTGAGATATCCGAGATAGCCGACGGCACGGTGGAGATCAAGGGCATCGCTCGCGAAGCTGGATACCGCACAAAGATCGCGGTAATGTCCCACGATGATAACGTTGACCCCGTGGGCGCATGCGTGGGGCTGCGCGGCGCGCGTGTGAAAAACATCATAAGGGAGCTGCTCGGCGAGAAGATTGACATAGTCCGATGGCATTCTGACATCAAGACCTACGTGACAAATGCCCTGGCCCCCGCCAAGTTGGCGCGTGTCACAGTTGAGGAGGGCGCTCGCAAGGTGACCGTGATAGCGGACGCCGACCAGCTTTCTCTTGCAATAGGCAAACGGGGCCAGAACGCGCGCCTTACTTCAAAGTTGCTTGGCCTGAAGATTGATATACAGAGGGACAAGGAAGACTGCAGCTTCGAGGAGAAGGTGGCCATGGCGATAGCCAGTCTCGCGCATATTGATGGCATCACGCACGACCAGGCCGAAAAGCTCGTCCATGCCGGCTTTCTGAATATCGAGGGAATACTCGATGCGGAACTCTCCGACCTGGAGGAGACGACCGGCTTCGACTCCCAGACAGCCGCCGCGATTCAGCAATTCGCGGCGAAGGCAACAATCGAACAGGGCAAAGGAAAACAGGATCAGGCGTAACCTCCCATGAGAGTACATGAACTAGCAAAAGAATTGGGTTTATCGAACAAGGCACTGATGTCCATGATTGGCGAAATGGGCGTGTCGGTAACCAGCCATATGAACGCGGTTCCAGAGGAGATCATTCCGCGCGTGCGCGCGAAAACCGCTCCGTCCGGATCCGTGACGCCCCCCCCCACCCCCCCTTCCAAAGAGCAACAGGCGCCAGCCCCGGAGCGCGAGGAACAAGCGCAGAAGGAAAAGTCCGCCGGAGCCGAGCCGCCCAAACCGGCACCTCCGGCCGATACAGGCAAACAGCGGCCCCATGCTCCCGCTGTCGCTGAACCGCCACCATCCCCGCCCCGGACAGGGGAAACAATCGTTATCCGTGGCGCGATCGTCGTTAAAGATCTGGCAGAGCGGATGGGGATGAAGCCGAACCAGCTCATCACCGAGTTGATGCAGATGAACATTCTTGCCTCGATCAACGAGCGATTAGAGCTCAAGGTGGCGCAGCAGATAGTCGAGAAGCACGGTTTCGTTCTGGAACACGAGAAGAAATCCGCCGACCAGAAGGCTCCCGCCAGGAAAGATGAAGAGGACGCGCCGGAGGATGAGGACGCACCGGAGGACATGACAACCCGGCACCCGGTGGTCACTTTTCTCGGCCATATTGACCACGGCAAGACATCACTCCTGGATCATATCCGCCAGTCTTCCGTGGCGAAAAGCGAGGCCGGCGGCATAACACAGCACATAGGCGCCTACACAATCACCCGCAACGGCCAGAAGATCACGTTCCTCGACACGCCAGGCCATGCCGCCTTCACCGCCATGCGCGCGCGGGGCGCAAACCTGACCGACATCGCGATAGTCGTTATAGCGGCGGATGACGGCATAATGCCGCAGACCCTCGAAGCAATCAAGCACGTCCAGGCTGCGAAAACCTCCATCCTTGTGGCCATCAACAAAACTGATCTGCCAGGGGCCAATCCGGATCGCGTGATGAAGCAGCTCCAGGAAATGGGACTGACTCCCGAGGAATGGGGCGGAACCGTCATCTGTTGCAAAGTCTGCGCGCTCACCGGGGAAGGAATGGAACACCTGCTGGAGATGATACTGCTCCAGGCTGAGATATTGGAACTGAAGGCCAACGCAAAGGCGCTCGCGCAGGGTTATGTTATCGAAGCCCGGATGGAGCAGGGAATGGGGCCCACCGCGAACATGCTGGTTACGCGCGGAACACTGCGCGTGGGCGACACCATGCTGTGCGGCTCCTACTGGGGCCGAATCAAGGCGCTCATTGATGATCACGGCAAAAAGCTCAGCGAGGTTGGCCCGGCGACTCCGGTCAAATGCCTCGGGCTTTCCGGCATCCCGCAAGCTGGCGAGAAGTTCAGGGTGTGCAAGAACGACAAGGCCGCCCGCGCAATAGCGGAAGAAAGGCGCCTGAAACTGAGGACTGAAAAAGTTGCCATGCCCAAGAAGGCCTCCCTGGAGGAGCTGTTCCAGAGCATGAGTGCGGAAAAAGTCCTGGAATTGCGACTTGTCCTGAAGTGCGACATGCAGGGTTCGCTCGAGGCGATTCAACATGCCCTGTCCGAGATTGCAAGCGCCAAGGTGAACGTATCGATAATCCTTGAAGGCATCGGCAACATCACAATGAACGACGTCCTCCTGGCCAGCGCGTCCAATGCGATTATCATGGGGTTCAACGTCTCAAAGGAGGCGGGCGTACCAGCCCTTGAGAAGCGGGAAGGGGTGGAGGTCCGCCTTTACGGGATAATCTACGAGATCCTTGACGAGATCAAAAGGGCTATGACAGGAATGCTTTTGCCGACGCTGAGGGAGAAACCCGTGGGCAAGGCCGAGGTCCGCCAGGTGTTCGATATTTCCAAGAAGGGCAAAATCGCCGGATGCAAGGTTACCAGCGGGCGCGCGGCAGCGCGGTGCAAGGCGAGGGTGAAACGCAAGAACGACGTGCTCTACGAGGGCTCCATCATAACGCTGAAGCACTTCCAAGATGACGTAGGCGAGGTCCGCGAGGGCATGGAGTGCGGGATCAGGCTCGACAACTTTGCCACATTCGAGTCGGGCGATATCATCGAATTTTTCGAGATCGAGGAAATCCCCCAGGAGCTTTAAAAAGAATGTTTGATGTTTGGATGTTTGATCTTCCGGGTACTCCGCGCGTTTTTGCCTGTCATAATGCTTACCCGCCTGAAACAAGATTATCTTCGGGTTCATTCCTTCATCAAATCGAAAATCCACCATGAGCGTTGATCGTTTAACAAGAGTAAATGAGCTTCTCAAGCGCGAGATCGGTTCGCTCCTGTTCCGGATAATGAACGAGAGCGATTTCGATCTATCGGCGGTCACCGTCACGCGGGTTGACACCAGCAGAAATCTCAGAAGCGCCAAGGTTTACGTTTCAATCCGCGACCACATATCGGAACGCAAGCGAATGCTCGCCATGATCGGCAGGCACGCGCCCGAGATCCAGCGCTGGATCAACAACAAAATCAACCTCAAGTACACGCCGCGTCTCACTTTCGAGATTGACACGTCAATCGAGAAAGGCGATCGCGTTCTGCAGGTGCTGATGAATATGGAGAAAACGGAAGATGGACCGGTTTTCTGATTCTCTTAACGGGATATTCCTCGTTGACAAACCCGCCGGGATTACGTCGCATGACGTCGTGGACGCAATAAGGCGTCGCTTCGGCCTCAACAAGGTCGGCCATGCCGGCACACTGGATCCCCAGGCAACGGGACTCCTTGTCATCATGGTCGGCAGGGCGACCAAGCTTGCCAACTCGCTGATGAGCGGAAACAAAACATACGAAGGCTCGATGCGCATGGGAGTCGCAACCGACAGCCAGGATGCCGACGGCAAGGTCCTGCGCGAGGCCGACTTCAGTGCCATCACGCGGGAGAAGCTGCTTGATGAAATGGCGAAGTGGAGCGGGGACGTCCTCCAGACTCCGCCGATGGTGTCCGCAGCAAAGCAAAAAGGGGTTCCTCTTTACAAACTTGCCCGCAGGGGCCAGACCGTGGAAAGGCGCCCAAAGCTCATTCATATCTTTGAATTTGTTCTGCTTGATTTCAATCTGCCAAGCGCATCTTTCCGCCTGCGCTGCTCGAAGGGCGTGTACGTGAGGACCATCTGCTCTGATATCGGCGACGCTCTGGGCTGCGGGGCCATTCTCGAGAGTCTGCGCAGAACGCAGAGCGGGGACTTCACCCTTGACGCTGCCCGTCCCCTCGACGCCCTGCTCGAACTGAGCCGCGAAGCCCTTCGGGATCTTGCCATTCCCATGAACCGAATCAACCTGCAACCCGGCCAAGCGCAATGAAAGTCATTCACGGCCTGGATGAAATGAGCGGGACGCGGGAGCCCGTTGTTCTTGCCGCCGGTTTTTTTGACGGTGTTCACAGAGGCCACGTGAAGCTCATCAGGCAGGCCCAGGCGAAGGGAAAGAAAATCGAAGCTTCCACGTGGGTGATGACCTTTGACACCCACCCCATGAAAGTGCTCAAGCCGGAAAAGGCGCCCCTGCTGCTTACATCCACCGAACACAAGCTTCACCTGCTGCGTCTACTGGGTATCGCCGGATGCGTGGTGATCCCCTTCACAACAAGCCTCTCGCACATGAAACCCGAGGCGTTCATAGAGATGCTGAAACATTTCATCCCATCGCTGCGGCTTATGTTCGTGGGGCGCAACTGGACGTTCGGGCACGAAGGGCGCGGCAGCTCCGCGAACCTGAAGTCGCTCGCCCGCCTGCACGGTTTTGACGCGAGGGTCATACCGTCTGTTTGCTGGAGGGGGAACCCCGTATCGAGCACCAGGATCAGACGGGATATCGCCGCCGGCCGGCTGAGAGATGCAGAGACAATGCTCGGCCGGCCCGTGAGCATATGGGGAACTGTTATTCGCGGCAAAGGGCTGGGCAGGAAACTCGGAGCGCCAACGGCCAATCTCGACCCGCACGACGAAGTCTATCCTCCGAACGGTGTGTACACCGCACACGCCGTGATGGGCGGGAAGACCTACCCGGGCGTGCTCAACCTAGGAACCCGCCCCACCCTCCACGAAAAGCCTGCGCCTGGCGCAGCGAGGCCGGAACGCGTGCTCGAACTGCACCTGCTCGATGCCGGTGGAAACCTCTACCGCAGGCGGATCGAAGTATGTTTTTTTAAAAAACTCCGCAACGAACGCACATTTGCATCACTCGAAGCCCTGAAAACACAGATTCGCGAGGACTTCAAGCTGGCGCAAAGGGAGCTTGGCAAACGCCACGGCTCGCTCCCTGCCCCCCCCCTATAAAAAAAAAGATACAAAGATTGATTTGAGTGCTTTACAAATACCGTCCGTAATCCTATAATTCGCCTTTAATCAAAAAACCAAGGAGTTTGAGTTTCACGTGGTGACGCGTTATTTCCGCGTTTTCAGGAAGAGAGATATGGAGCAAACAACAAAAGAAGCAATCAAGAAGGAATACCAGGTCCACGAGAAGGATACCGGTTCGGCCGGGGTCCAGGTGGCTCTCCTCACCAACCGCATAGACACTCTTACCGAGCATCTCAAGAAGAACAGGAAGGACCACAGCTCCCGTTACGGACTGATAAAAATGGTCAGCGCCCGTCACAAGCTGCTTGACTATCTCCAGCGGAAGGACGAGGAAGCCTATGCGGGCATCGTCAAACGCCTGAAACTTCGGCGCTAGCAGGCCCCATCGGGAGGGCCGCGGTCATGCCGTTTCGTTTCTTCCTGACCGAACCGGACTATGGAAGTCAAAATTTTGCCTTCCTGGTTTCCTGAGTTCCTGATTGAATAATCCGGATTCCAGAGTTTCAATCTGGAACTCAGGAAGGCAGGAAAAGAAGGGAAACAATTCTGTCTTGTATCTGCAACTCGGAAACAGGTTTTTAACCTTCCTGGTTTCCTGAGTTCCTGATTGAATAATTCGGATTCCGGAACTTGAATCTGGTACTCAGAAAAAGACATTTTAAACAAGAGGCAAAACAAGGGAAAAGCGGAGCAGCGGAAGGAATTCTCATTTCCATTCCGCATCGCTAAGAAGGGAACATGAAAGAAGCAAAGAAAGCGGAAGCAACAGTGGGCGGCAAGACAATAACGATCGAAACCGGCGTTCTCGCACAGCAGGCCAAGGGCGCGGTAACGGTTCGGCTCGGGGATACCGTGGTGTTTTCGGCGGTGACGGCCTCCGACAAACCGAGGGAAGGAATCGATTATTTCCCCCTCCAGGTTGAATACCGCGAAAAATTTTACGCTGCCGGCCAGTTCCCCGGCGGTTTTTTCAAACGCGAAGCCCGCCCATCGGAGAAGGAGATTCTCACCGCCCGGTTCACGGACCGTCCTATACGCCCGCTCTTCCAGCAAGGCTACAACAACGAGGTACAGATCAACAACACTCTCCTTTCCGCCGACGGAGAGAACGATGGCGACATCCTGAGCATAATAGCCGCCAGCGCGGCGCTCGTCGTTTCGGATCTGCCCTTTCACGGACCGATCGCGGCGGTGCGGATCGGAAGGGTTGATGGAAAATTCGTCGTGAACCCGACCAATGCCGAACGTGCGCTCAGCGACCTCGACCTCATCTACGTGTGCAACTCCGAGTTGCCCGTTATGATCGAGGGCGACGCGCGCGAGATCCAGGAGTCCGATCTCCTTGCAGCCATGAAGATGGCGCAGACCGAATGCGGAAAAATCATCACGGCGCAGATCGAGATCAGGCGCGGACTCGGCCTGCCCGACAAGGTGGTCACGGACATTCCAACGGATGCAAACCTGCTTAAGGAAGCAGAGACGACGATAGGCGCCGGGCTGGCCGAGGCGCTGTTTATTCCGCACAAGAGCGAGCGCAAGGCGGCGGTCCACAAGCTCAGAGACGACCTGAAGGCCAGATTCGCGGAGCTGTTTCCTGATGTAACGGAGGTCCAGCTGCGAACCATATTCGACGAGATCGAAATAAACTGCGTCAAGACAAACGTGCTCGAAAATAAGCGGCGGATTGACGGACGCGGTTTTGACGAGCTCCGCGTGCTCGAAGGCTCTGTCGGCCTGGCGCCACGCGCGCACGGTTCGGCCCTCTTCAACAGGGGCGAGACGCAGGCGCTCGCAGTAGTGACACTCGGCGGGAAGTCCGATTCCCAGGATATGGACGCGATCACCGGCGGAGCTACCGAGAAGAGTTTCATGTTGCACTATAATTTCCCGCCCTACTGCGTCGGCGAGGTCGGCAGACTCGGCGGGGTTGGACGCCGGGAAATAGGTCACGGCGCGCTCGCAGAGCGGTGCATCGAACAGGTAATGCCCAAGGATTACCCCTACACGGTGCGACTCGTCTCCGAGATCATGGGTTCAAACGGTTCCTCATCCATGGCCAGCGTCTGCGCCGGAACCATGGCGCTGATGGATGCAGGGGTACCGATCTCAAAGCCCGTGGCGGGGATTTCCATCGGGCTCTTCGGCGACAACAATAGATGCGAACTCGTCACCGATATACTCGGCGAAGAGGATCACTGCGGCGGGATGGATTTCAAAATCGCCGGAACGAGGGACGGCATCACCGGATTCCAGCTCGACCTGAAGGACCGTGGCCTGCACTGGAGCCTTATCGAACTGGCGTTCGAAAAGGCCAAGGTGGCCCGGGGCCACATACTGGACTTCATGGCCACGATCATTCCCGAACCCAGAGCAGACCTCTCCAAGTACGCGCCGCGCGTGACAGTTGTCAAGATCAATCCGGAAAAGATCGGCGAACTCATAGGCCCCGGCGGCAAGAACATACGCCGCATCACCGATATGACCGGCGCACAGATTGACATTGACGACGATGGAATGGTCCACGTCTTCAGCGCCAACAAGGAAAACATGGAACTCGCTCTGCGCGAAGTGGGAGCCAGCACGGCGGAGGCCGAAGAAGGAATGCTCTACAACGGAACAGTCACCGGGATAAAGGAATTCGGCGCTTTCGTCGAAATTCTACCCGGAAAGGACGGTCTTGTTCACATCAGCGAGCTCGCCGACTTCCGCGTAAAGCAGGTCGAGGACATCTGCAAACTCGGGGACCAGATGCTGGTTAAATGCATTGGCGTTGACGAGCGCGGCAGGGTTCGGCTCAGCCGCAGGGCCGCGATGGAAGAGAAGAAAAGAGAATGAACCAGGACTGCATATTCTGCAAGATCGTGGCCGGTGAGCTTCCGGCATGTAAGGTGTACGAGGACAAAGACACACTGGCATTCATGGACATCGGCCCTATTATCAAGGGGCATACCCTCGTGATCCCGAAGGAGCACTGGGCGGATATCCACACTGTACCGCCCACGCTCCTGCAGAAAATCGCGCTCGCGACGCAGAAAATCGCGGCGGCCCATGTGGCGGCGCTGAAGTGCGACGGCGTGAACATCATCCAGGCAAACGGCGCCCCGGCCGGACAGACCGTGTTCCACCTGCATTTCCACGTGATCCCTCGCTTCAAGACCGACGGCCACTCCTGGAACTGGCACCCCCGCTCCTACGCCGGGCGCGACGAAATGGAAGGAATGGCTGAACTGATCCGAAAGCACACCGGAAAATGAAAAGAGTTGATTTTGAGGAAGCCGTGGTCAGAATACTGAAGGACGATCCGCGCTATGCGCCCGACGCCTACCAGTTTGCGCGGGAGACCCTGGATTTCACATCCGCTATGCTCACCAAGCCTGCGCGCGGCGAAGAACGCCACATAAGCGGACGGGAATTGCTGGAAGGCATGCGAAAATATGCCCTCCAGGAATATGGCGCCGTGGCAATGACGGTTCTAAACTCGTGGGGCATTTTCCGCTGCGAGGATTTCGGACAGATTATTTTCAACTTGGTCGAAAAGGGATTTCTGAGAAAGACCGAGCAGGACTCCATTCACGACTTCGACGGCAGCTACGATTTTGAGACTGCTTTCAGGAAGCCTTTTCTCCCGGGAAATATAAGGGTCGGGACGACGGTTCACTAGACAGACCATCGGAATGATGTCGCAAACAAGAACGCTGAAAGCGTTCATTAAACGTAACTACTCAGACGCCACCATACAATGGTGGCCTACAGCATGAAAAAATGGTAACTACTCAGGTCATACTGTTTTGACGGCCGCACAGGCGCTGCCCGCCCCAGGAATTCCAAAGGTAGGGCGGGGACAGCCTATCCCGCCGCATTTCTTGCGCATGACCTGAGTAGTAACATTTTTTCGACCAAAGATCGTTTTGCATTCCTGATGGATTTCAGTATTCGCCAGGAGTTATACGCTTATCAGGCGACCACGTTAAAAGATCGAGGCTGTGCTCCTCTCCTATTAGGCGGAACAAGCGACCATGTTCACATGCTCTGCATGCTCTCAACTACGGAAAACATTGCCCAGATTATTGGAGACGTAAAACGATATTCTTCAAAATGGATCAAAACCAAAGGAGACATTCTTGCCACGTTTGCCTGGCAACGAGGATACGGTGTATTTTCCGTAAGCCAATCGGATGTACAGCGAGTACGCAAATACATTCTTCAGCAGGAAGAGCATCATAAGAAGATGATTTTTCAGGAAGAGTTCCGTAAATTCTTGAAACGTTACGAAATAGAGTTTGATGAACGATACGTTTGGGATTAAAGATTTTAAGGAACGCTTTCAGCGTTCAATGTTGTCGGGGCATGTAAACCCAGGGTAGCGTTCGTAAACTCACTGACCCCGGGCTATTATAAATATCCCCTTTGGGGAATCACTATGGCCGAAGCTAAAGAATGAAATCGGGCGCTCAACCCGTGAACGGTTACGACCTACTGAATGCCAAATAAAGGGGGCTCGCTATGATTCGGAATATCTTTCGCACCATCCTCGTTTTCATGCTCGCTGGTTCCGGAGCTCTTGCTCAGGATTCACCTGCACTTGACGCGGTTAAGCAGGCTGCGGGCCGGATCATGCGTTTCACGCTTGATAACGGTATGATCTGCCTGGTGAGCGAGGATCGCTCGGCGCCCATGGTTTCAATCCAAATATGGGTCGGAACCGGTTCTGTGCACGAAAACGAATATCTTGGCGCGGGGCTCTCGCACGCGATCGAGCATATGATTTTCAAGGGCACGCCTTCCCGCAAGCCAGGCGACATCACGAGAACCATTGATGATGCGGGCGGATTCATCAACGCATACACGTCCTTCGATCGGACCGTATTCCTGGTCGACATGCCCTCCGACCGCTGGCTCACGGGCCTGGAGGTGCTTGCCGACGCCGCGATGAACGCGGGCTTTCCCGAGGGAGAATGGGAGCAGGAACGGGAAGTGATCATGCGCGAGATGGCCATGTGCAGGGACAACCCGGACAGGGAGCTTTCGCGGTTGCTCTGGCAGACCGCCTACACGATTCATCCGCACAGGATACCTGTGATTGGTTACGAGGACGTGTTCAGGACGATAACCCGCGAGGACCTTGTCGCTTTTTTTAAGCGCAACTACACGCCCGACAACATGATCGTGTCCGTTGCGGGCGACATATCGTCCGCCGAGGCCGAGAAGGCCCTGCGCGACGCTTTCTCCAAATTCAGCCGAAGGGCGAGGGCGCCGGCAGTCCTGCCCGTTGAGCCGGATCAGATCGCGCCCAGGCTGGACAGAGCATCCGGACCCTACGATATTTCGCGAATTGCCATGGCCTGGCACACCGTTGCTCTAGACCATCCCGATGCCGCAGCGCTTGACATGCTGGCCGCGATTGCCGGGCAGGGTCGCAGTTCCAGGCTGGAGCAGCGGATCAAGGAAGACAAGCAACTGGCCTTCACGATAGACGCCTATTCATTCACACCGAAAGACCCCGGCCTGTTCATCATATCCGCCACCCTCGCGCCAGACAAGGAGGTTGACCTGATCGAAGCCATGAAAGCCGAGATAGAGGAATGGAAGACCTCTCTGTTCAGTCAACAGGAAATCGAGAAGGCGCGCAGGAAGATGCTTGCCGCCACCCTGTCGGAGCTGCAGACCATGGGCGGACAGGCCGGAAGCTATGCCTCCGGCGAGTTCTACGCCCGCGATCCCTCGTTTTCGCTCGCCTACCTGAGCAGGCTCGAAGCCGTTACCCCTGAAGCTATCCAGGAAGCCGCTCTCCGCTATCTGCGGGCTGAAAACAGCACCGTTATTGTCCTCGCCCCTAAAACCGCGCCAGCACCGGCAGTTGAGATCCAGCCGGCAATCCTAACTGCGGAGGTCCGGAAAATAGTCCTCGGAAACGGGGTAACGCTGCTGATCAAGGAGGATCACAGGCTTCCCTTCGTGTCGTTCTGCGCCGCGTTCACAGGTGGACTGGTCCTCGAAAATGAGATGAACAACGGGATTACGCGACTAATGGCGGAAACGATGACGCGCGGAACAACCCATCGTTCCTCGCGCGAGATAGCTGACGCGATTGAATCGCGCGGCGGCAGTCTCGCCGCTTTCTCGGGTCAGGACAGTTTCGGGCTCACGGCGCGCTGTCTAGCGCCCGATGTTGACCTGTTCATGGAGATTCTGGCGGACTGTATTCTAAACCCCGCTTTTCTTCCGTCCGAGGTAGCGATTCAGAAGGCCGAACAGAAGGCCGCCATAGCGAGGCAGCGCGAATCTCCCATTTTTATAGGCATGGAAGGCTTGAAGGGGAATCTGTTCCCCAACCACCCCTATCGCTTCTCGCCTGAAGGCACGATTGATACCGTGGAGGCGATCTCCGCGGAGGACTTGCGCGGGTTTCACAGAAAGACCGTTGTTTCCGGGAATTTAGTCGTTTCCATATTCGGAGATATAGCGGCTGGAGATGCGCAGAAGCTGGCGGAACGGCGCTTGAAGAACATCGCAGCCGGCATGCGGCCCGCACTTGAATGCCCCTTGATCGCGCCGAAACTGCCCGCTGAATCCGAGCAACGAGCGCCCAGGGAGCAGACGATTGTTATCGCCGGATTCCCGGGCATCGGCATTCTCGACAGCCGATCAGACGCGCTCGCGGTCCTTCAAAACGCCATGAGCGGGCTCTCCTCCGGCCTCATGTTAGCAATAAGAGAGGAACGTGGTTTGGCTTATTTCGCGGGCGCCCTTAATCGGACCGGCCTCGAACCCGGCTTCTTCGCGATCTACACAGGCACCCGCGAGGACGCGACGGACGAGGTGCGCGACCTGATTTCCGGGGAGATCGCCAGGCTCGCGGGCGAAGGGATTCGCGTGGATGAATTCGACCGCGCCGTTCAGCAGATCATATCCGTGCATAAGCAGCGCTCCCAGGACAACTCCGAGATGGCGAGGGAATGCGCGCTGAACGAGCTCTTCGGCCTGGGCTATGGCCACAGCTACGCGATCGAGCAGCGGATGAAGGAGCTCACCCCGGCAGCCGTAACCAGCGCGGCGGAGTCCGTGCTGAAAGAGGATAGGAAGGCCATTTCGATCGTTCTGCCGGAAGCCGGCAGCCGGGAAGAGTTGGTCAAGGAAGAGATTTCACCATGAAGAGCATGAAGGACATGAAGGTATCAAGACATGAATTTCAGCAGCCTTTCAAATCAGGTCATCGGGTGCGCGATCGAAGTGCACCGCGCACTCGGTCCGGGATTGTTGGAATCAACTTACGAACAATGCATGGCGCATGAACTTGGCCTGAAAGGAATTAACTGCCAAACACAACATCCACTGCCGGTGGAGTATAAGGGCGTAAGACTTGAATGCGGCTATCGCGTTGATATTCTTGTTGAAAACGAGATTATTCTTGAGCTCAAGAGCGTGGATACTGTTACCGGAATACACGAGGCACAACTGCTTACCTACATAAAATTGGCCAGAATTAAACAGGGCTTTCTAATAAACTTCAACGTCAAGCGACTCAAGCAAGGATTACGGAGCTTTGTTCTTTAACCTTCATGCACTTCATGCCCTTCATGGTGAAAAATAGTCCGCAGTTCAATTAAGATAGGAGCCAAATATGAGCGAACAACAGTCGGCGACGGAATTGCAGAAGCAGTATTTTATCAGCCTGATCACGATGATGAGCGTATCGGCAATGCAACAGCTCGGCAAACTCAAGAACCCGGCAACGGGCAAGGCGGATATCAATCTCGATGCCGCGCGGGCGACGATAGACATCATTGACACGCTTGAGGCCAAGACCAGGGGCAATCTGGACGCCGAGGAGGCCAAGCTCCTGAAGGACACGATCAGCGCGCTTAAGCTCAACTACGTGGAAACCGTAGAAATTGAGAAGAAGAAGGCGCCGGAGAAAGCGGACGAAAAGCAGCAGAAGCAGGATGAACCGGCTGCTCAAAAGGCGCAGGAACCCAAAAAGTCACCGGGCGCAGAAGATCACAGAGACCCGAAATTCCACAAGAGCTATGAGTGAGACTGGGAAAAGTTTGATTTTTGATGTTTGATTGTAATTACTCAGCTGCTCACATCAGAGATCGGCGGGACAGTCCCGACTCTCTTTGAGGTCGGGGCCGCCCTACCTTTGGAATTCATGATAGGGCCGCACGTCTAGTGAAGCTGTAGGCCGGGATTGCATCCCGGCGGATGGATTCGCGCCGGCATGTTCTCCCCAAATCCCGACTCGTTCCGAGGTCGGGGTTCAATACCAGCACACAATCACTGGGCGTGGGCGGTGACAGCGGCCTCGTTGCCGTCTGGACATGGACGGGGACAGGACGGCGGAATTGGTGGACGGGGTTTTATTCGAGTTGTAAGACGGCCACGGCTCGCATTTATTCGTAGCTCGTTTTGATATTGCCGTGAATCGTTTCGATAAGCCGCCATTTCATTGTCATATTTTTCCCAAGCCGCTTTCGCTTTCAGGTTTCTTTCAGAACAGATCTCCTCTAAAGAGGCATCATGTTCTGATCGCTCCTGCTCCCGCTGCCGCTCGATATCCTCCATTCTCCCAGCTTGTTCCCGCCTCTCAACCGCTTCGCCATGCCTGATATTCTCACGATAAGCATCAGCAACGGCAACATCAATATGGTACTGCTCCAGCCATTCGGCCGGCATCTCCTCGTAACCGATCTTTTCTACGCCGGTGCCATGAATCAGGCTTAGTCCATCCGGCTCGACCCGAACAACCGAGGCGCCCCTAAAACGCCCGACATTGACCGAAAGCTCTTCCGGCAGATTGTGCGGAACCTTGATTTGCGATTGAAATCTCACGCACTCCCTGGCGCGCTCCGCCATTTCGTCGCTCAACAGCTTCCATGGCTCGACAACCTCCGGCGCCGCCATCGGCGAAATCGCTGCCGGCTGGGAGAACGACACGGCATTCATTGCGGCATGAAACTTGTCAACAATGGCGGACCGCAGCGCAGGATCGTTCCTGACCATACCGGCGACAATCAGCGCTCCCACGGCACAGAGCAGGAGGCAGACAAATGCGAGAATCCGTTTAAAGGAAAAGCGTCCGGGCGAATCTGAAGCTAACTTGTGTTTCTTGCCGGTCCTGAAATCGAGTCCGCAATTGATGCAAAGAACCGCGCCCTGCTTATAAGGCGAACCGCAGGAAGGACATTCCAAATCGGCGGGGGAAGCTTGTTTGACTAACGACAATTTTTGCCGCGCGGAAGGAATGCTCACCATTGCGCCGCAGTCTGCGCACTGCACGGTCTCATCCGCCATGGCTGATGGTGCGCTTATAATGCTCCCACACGCACATCGTGTTTTGAGGTTGGTCGCAGGAACCTCGACGGCATCACCGCAATCGGGGCAGCGCAACGCCTGCCCCGCCCCGGCCTTGTCCACGGCGAGAACGTTACCGCAAGCGCACTTGAAATAGATGTCCGCCACTGCAGATCAACTTCTAGGGTAAAGGACTAATCACTGAGCATAGGCTACGATGTTCGCCTCGTAGCCGTTCTCTTCCATGTACGTCGCGTTCATCGTGCGCCCGGACAAGGAGCTGCCGCTCAGTGTCCCCTGCAGGATACCGACTATGGTGACATTGTATCCCTGCGAAACACCTGACGCGCTGAACTGCGCCTCCACCGGACCGCTGGTGGGAACATCTCCATCAACCTCAGCATCGGTCGTCGTAGAACCGGACACTCGCACGCTGCCCATTGTTCCGTTGTAGGTCGCGCCGTTGCTGTCAATTATCTGCAGGTTGTTTCCCGTCTGATATACGACAAGGGAATAGATAGCGCCCCCGTGGTTGCCCTGTTCCGCCGCCGGGTTCACAGTATTCGTCGAAACAATCCGGTAGGAGTAACTCGCCAGGATCTGGGCTCCGCTTTGAAGCGGGGCCGGAAACGAGAGCCCCCATGCTCCGGTGTCATAGTTGAGACTTCCATATGAGCCATCCTCCGGCGTGACATTGAGGTTCGCGGTTCCCGATCCGCCTCCACTGTCCGAGAAGATATAACCGCTTACCTCGATGTTGAGTGATCCGGCAACTGAAGGATGCGCCAAGCTGCCGGCGAAGGCTGTTGAAGAACCATCGCCGGTGCCAATGACCTCGCCGGACACCAAGTTGGTCGTTGTGACATAATTCGTTGAGGAAGACCCCGACCCGGTGCCGAACTTTGTCACAATCATTGATCCGCCATCCGCCGCCTTGTAGGAAGCGCTGAAATCAACCCAATCCCCGCTGCTGTCCCAGTAATCAACACCGCCTCCGCCGGTCCATTCACACCCCGAACACAGCGCCAGGCAGAACGCGGCCATGGATACTATACTAATGTTCTTCATGATATTTGCTTCCCCTTCATGCCCTTCATGTTCTTCATGGTGAAAAAACAACAGCGGTGGTGTTTCAGAAAAAACACTTCAAAATCCGAGCTCGATTCATCTGGTTTTCAATCATAAATCTGAAATCTAAAATCTAAAATTCCATACTATCTGCTCTTCAGCAACGGAGAGGCGCCCTGTCCTCCAAAGAGGACATGGTAGAAATTATTGCCGGACCAGCAATAGATATACCAGTTCCCCGTCACCGTGCAATACACTGCCATATCGGTTTTGCCGTCCCCGGCATAATCGCCAACCGCCGGAACCGCCTCGGCCCAGCCGAACTGTCCGTAGAAGAAATCCAGATTCCACGTGAGAATATACCAGTAACCGTTGGACGGATCATACACCGCGAAGTCGTTCCTGTCGTCACCGTCATAATCGCCCGGCACCGGCATGGTTGTAGAGTTACCGAACGGGAGCATATAGAACTCGCCAGCCCAGGTGTAGACATACCAGTAGCCGGTCAAGGTGTCATACACCGCGAAGTCCGTCCTCGCGTCGCCGGCGTAATCGCCGGGCACTGGAATCATCGTCGAACTGCCGAACTGCAGGACGGTGAACTCGCCGTTCCAAGTATAGACGTACCAGTAGCCGGAGGCCGGATCATACACGCCGAAATCGGTCTTCCAGTCGCCGTCATAATCGCCCGGCACGGGAGTCGTAGTCGCATTACCGAAGGGCAATATCACGAACTGGCCGGACGTGGTGAACACATACCAGTAGCCGGCGGCCGGCTCGTATAGCGCGAAATCAGCCACGCCGTCGCCGTCATAATCGCCGGGCTGCGGAGTCGTGCGGGAATCGCCGAACTGGAGCTGGTGATAAGCGCCCTGCCAGGTCAGCAGATGCCATGTGCCATATGCCTCGTCGTAAATAGCCAGATCGCTCCTGCCGTCGCCATCGAAGTCGGCGGGCGCGGGCCTGGAGCCGTAGCAACCGGGCAGATAGCTCGGCAGGGAACCGGCATTCATCGGGTCGGTGCCGTACCTGCGAATCTCGGCGCCGTCCGAATAGCCGTCGCCGTCGGTATCCCGCAGGGTCGGGTTAAGGTCCACGCCGCCCGGATTGGTCAGCGCGCAGAATGGGTCGTAATCCTCCGATCCGTCGTAAAGCCGCTCATACCTGTCGGTCAGTCCGTCGCCGTCGGTATCCCACTTGGTGGGATCGGTATCCAGGCGCTCAATGGAGTATTCGGTAAGATTACTGTCGCCGTCGCCATCGAAATCCATATCGCCCGTCTGGTTCATATCCCCGAAGTACTGCATCTCCCAGGCATCCGGCAGCTTATCATTATCGGTATCCTTGTCGCGGATGGTGATGTTTTGGTTCGCCAGAAAGAAATCATCTATCAGCGGCAATGCGGCAGGCATATAACTATTTAGCGAATCCCTGACAAAACCTACAGACTCCCACCAGTCCAGCACGCCGTTTCTAGCGCCCCCCGCAGGCGTAGTGTCGATAAAAGCGCGAACATAATATACCATATCGCGCAACCCTTGCTGATTATATGAGCCTTTCCATGGATCTGAGGTACATGGCCATGAATATGTTATTTGCGCTTCCGGCTCACCTGCGAACGAAGAATTATTGAACGCCTGTAAGACAACGCATGTCGCGCCCGCTTTCCCGTAGTATGCCACATCGCCGCTAATCCTGCGCGCGCTTGTGGATGTAAAATCAATATTAAAAGTCTGCAATTCCGACCATTCGCTTTCCTGCTCCGGATTATAACTCGCTATCCTCCATGCATAGACTCCTTCGCCAAGTTCAGTTGTATAATACGGCAGGTAATCCCAGTATTCGCCATTTTCATCCTGATATGGCGCCACGAAGTAGTAGTTGACGACGACTTCGGCAAGACTATTGAAAACCTGGAGATGATACGCTGTTGAATACGGATCCATGCTCCAGCCCAACCTGATACGCGCCTCACTGACAACTGCGCCGCGCGGATACAAAAGCTCCGGTTTGCTGAGAGTCTGGGGCCATTCAATCTGAAACGTGCCGGACTCGGAGCCGGCCCACCACAGATAGCTTCCTGATGCGAGTCCATAGACCCCGGAAAGGTTATAGTCCCATTCATTAAAATAATAACGCGTCGCGCGCTCTGACCTCTCCAAGACAAATGGCGCTGTGACATCGGTTATCTTATTAATCACCACCTCTGTAATCGTGTTGCTTGCCGGCACATCCCATAAAAACCGCCCGTAACCCGGCTTCTCATCAACCAGATAGATATTTACATCACTCAAACCCATATAGCTCAAATAGAGTGGTTGTGTCTCAGAAAATCCGAGCGGCTCGCCATAATCCCATCGCTGGTTATTGTTCACATCCATGAATGCCATTAGATAGATATCGCCATCAACAAAATCGGTTAGACAGAACTGGCTAAGGTTTTCATTCTCGTACTGAAGGTAAATAGCCGAGCCACTAGAGGGCCCCTGGGATGAAGGCCAGTATAGAGACACCACGCCAGTATTATAGTCGATCCTGGGCGTTTTCCAAGGTGAACCAGAAGGACCTTCATAGCTCCACATGGTGCCTCCTTCCCAGAATTGGAAGGTCGAGCCTGCACATGTGAGCGTTATAAGTGTGGCGGACCCAAACGGCGCAAGAGGCAATGAGATCCACGCCGAATCACCGCCTGTGGCATACCCAACAATCTGGTCAAAAGAAGTTTCATGTCCCTCCCTGACAATCGGAACGCCATCCATAGCATTGGTTTGATAACCATAAATGATGTAATCGCCTTCCTGCAACCCACCATAATGAAGAGTTCCCGTTATATTAGCTTCCGGATAGCTGACACTACTAGACGGATCGGTTCCACACATATATTCGGCATAGTTGCTCCACCCGTCGCCATCCGAATCAAGATGCGCGTCATATTTAGATGGATCAAGTCCGTGCGCTATTTCCCAGTCATCCGGCATGCCATCACCATCCGCATAAAGCTCTCCCCAAGTCCTTGTGCCAGGCCCAGAGTTACTGTCGTAATCGCCCACCCCGTCGCCATCCGTATCACTGGACATTGGATTCGTACCCGCCAGATATTCAGCCCTGTTATTAAGGCCATCCAAATCAGGATCACCCCACGAGCCGTTGACACCCGTGGCATCGCGCGGATCCAAACCGTAAACAGCC
The DNA here is from genome assembly GCA_964458525.1 of uncultured Verrucomicrobiota bacterium. Lineage (GTDB taxonomy): Bacteria > Verrucomicrobiota > Kiritimatiellia > JAAZAB01 > JAAZAB01 > CAYWJE01. Next base: position 5,552 of record CAYWJE010000007.1, on the reverse strand, counting down.
TCCCACCAGTCCGGCAACCCGTCGCCATCAGAGTCCGTCGTATCAGGATCGTCGGGATCGTTGCTGGCCAGCCATGACGATACCGATGCAGCTTTAGCGCCATTGAATATATACAGATCCTGAATATAATTATCCTGCGCCGAAGACTGCCGATGATACGGATTACTGGGATTGCGATAGCCGACGGGAAGTGTAGCCACCAGATTTGACACACCGGCTTCATCCACCTCATTAGACCAAACGATATGCAATTTATCGTCCATCGGAGGAACGATTGCCTTGTGCGCAATATGATCCTGTGCCGTGACAATCCAATTATACGCGTTAGCGGAGGTTCCGGTGTAGACCGTTGAACGCTGGAGATGATCATGCCACCATGAAAATGTGGGGTGGAACGACATGTTCGTGTCGAGCAAGGTAAGAAGCTCGGGGACAATTCCTTCCGTATCCGGATCGGGGACATCGTCAAAGGAATAGTAAAACTCCAGATTATTGCACGCATCATTAGTCAATTCATCAGTAAAGAAACGCCGGTCTTTGTAATCTAGGATATTGCTGCGTGTTCGCGCCCCATTCCAAATGCGCACTTCGTCAATATAACCTCCAAAATTATTCGTCGTTTCAATACTTTTTTCCCATACCCGGGTTATGCCGGCAGTCAGATCTCTCGCCCCGATCATAAGCGCCATGGGGCTCGAATAGGCAGAGACTATGTTATAACCGTTGGCTGGCAACTCTGTTGTCTTGATTGAAGTGCTTTCTTCGCCGTTGACGAATATGGAAAGGTTGGTTCCGTCATAGACGCCTGCAACATGCGCCCAAGTTCCGGCTTGAAGCTTGTGCCCCACCTCCGCCGTGGCTTGGTACACGGTCCCGGCGCCACGCCCGTTATACATAATGAAAGGAAGCCCTTCTGTCACACCAAGCCGGAAATTTGCCCGATTCAATGCATTGGTAACGTCATACGGATTCCCGAAAAGTCCGGCCCGGTCAACAATAACTACGGTCTCGTTGGTGATTCCTAAACTGCTCGGATTGATCCATGCCTCTATGCAGAAGCGCAGCAAATATGACTCGGACGCACTCGAAGAATAAATGGTGCGCAAGAAATCATTTGTCCCATTAAGATAAATCGCTCGATTGCGTAACGGGTTGCGCGGATCAAGCGGATCAGTTCCGTTGCTGCTGTTCGCGGAAGTGTTCACCTCCATGTAATCACAAACGTTATCGCGGTCGGTGTCGAATCCGTCAATCATCTCGAACGGGAATGGATAGCTGACCAAGTCGCTCCAACCCGCGTCGTCAAAACCAAGGGACGAGCCCCATTGGTCAAATCCATAGTTGTCATTGACGAAACTTGGAAGAAGATCACTTCCAACCGGACCGCCGAATGAGAACTGACAGGTCCTCCAGAGGGGAGTGGGATCCGTGTGGTAAAAGGTTCTTTGCGAGCTGTAGGAATATTCCTCGGCATTGGGCAGTCCATCGCCGTCGGGGTCCATCAACTCCAAGCCGAAATTGAAGGGACCAACCATGTTCAGCAAGGCCGGAACAAGACCGGTCAAATCAACATAGTCAAAATATTGCGTTATGGAAGTGAATGCCTGTCCCTCAATGCCAAACTGGAAATTCACCAGATCAGGTCGGGCGTCAACACTTGCAACTGAATAGTTCAGATACTCCTCTCTCCACGCATAATCCATATATGTCGTGGGTAGTACACGGGAGCGAACACCCTGCAACGGGTTCAGCGCATGATACACCTCCCAATAGTCGTCCATGCCATCCTCATCCGTATCCGCAGAATTGGCAAGTGTTGTGCGGTACTCGGAGTTGCCCCGGGCCCCGGCTGCGGGGAAGTTGATGCGGAGATCGTGAAGCCACATATTGACGTTATTGATGTACCTGAAGGATGGACATGAAAATATATCGGGCGGCATGAAATAATCACCATTATTTGTCGGCCCAGCCGTAATGTCCCAACTCATCTTCTGCCGAGTAAGAAAATTAACATTCCATGCCGGATCCATCATCTGCCACTCGGGCACGGTGCCCGTCCAGTATTCCTGGTAGTTCAGCAAGCCATCGCCGTCGGGGTCTTCCCGGGCATCCGAAACAAGCGGATCGCTACCGGCATAGACTTCCCATCCGTCGGGCAGGCAGTCGCCATCAGTATCCCATCTCGAGGGATTCGCTCCGGCGGCTTGCTCTTCCCCATCCGAAAGCCCATCCCAGTCCGTATCCGCCGGGTGCGGGTCGTTCGGAGACGGCGCCACAAGCACGCCCGGATCGGTAGGTATCAGCTTATTCGGCCAAGAGTCCGCGCAATTGCTCAGCGGATCAGTCGCGTTGGCCCACTCCGCCACATTACTCAGACCGTCGCTATCCGAATCCTCGGATCCATCGTCAGCATCCCACGGGTTAAGGCCGACATAGAGCTCCCAGCCGTCCGGCATGCCTTCGCCATCGGTGTCAGCAGTGGATGGGTCGGTCCAGGAATTCACGGTGGGCTCATATTCATCGTCATTTTCCCGGCTCATCTGGCCGCCGGCATCCCACGAGATTCTGCCTAAATAATCGCCGCCAAGATATTCCTGATATGAAGTATATGGCTGATTATTGGCGATCGCTTGGACATTTGTGGAAATCTGCCCCGCGGAATTGGTCGAAATCGTCATTGATCCGGATCCCCATGCCAGAAGCGGATTGAAACTTGTCACTCCGGGACCCTCTACGTCTGGCGCATCCATATAAAGGGCGGAATGCTTGATAAATGGGTTGTAAATATCGGCATCGCCGTCCGAATAAGTGCCGCTGCCGTCAATATCCACCCAAACGGGATACCCTGCCTGATAAGCTCCCATGCTTGCGCTGGTGCCGTAGAGAACGGGAAATGGAATCAAATCACCAGTCAAACCGTTGGTCAAAACGGTATTTGTGGAAACGAGCAAAATCGTATCCTTGTAAAGATCAAACACCCCCGCGCCGCTTGCCGTATCAACATCCACGAACACAATATCCACAGAGCCGTTGTTATACACCAAGTCGGCAAAGGCCGTGCCGGGCGTGTTCGGCGTACCGATAGTAACACGTAGAAGGCGCGTCGATGTGCTTAAAGCATACCAGTCCTCGTCCGGATTCTCTGAGCCGTCGTTGCTCAATAGCGGGTTCATCCCGGTAACCAGATAGGACTCCCAAAAATCGTCCATTCCGTCTCCGTCGGTGTCGGAATGAGTGGGATCGGTGCCGAGACTGAATTCTTCCCCATCGGTCAGTCCGTCACCATCGCTATCTTGATCGGGACCCGTTCCGCCGGGCATGCGCTGCAGACTTGGCGATATCCGCACCCAATCGAGTCCTGCGCTTTGCTCAATTCCGACATCGCGCGAATTGGCGGAGCGCCAGTACCAGAAATAGTAGGCCCACCCGTCGTATAACCCGTCTTCATCGGTGTCAACGACGGTCGGATCGGTCCTCGGATCGTCATCGGGAACCGCACCGGCGGGACCCCTCGTCTTGTAATAGCCGTCAAGTCCGCGGCATTGCAGCCAATTGTTGAAAGGCACGGCAGTATCCGAAGCGGTATTGTTATATCCGCGCTCTAGCGCCAATCCGCGCAGAGGATAACCGGCAGTGCTTCCGTTTGTGCCGCGGTAGGATGACACAAAATCAGCGGAGTATGAATATCCAACAGGCGGATTTGTGGAGGAGGACGGTATATAATCACTGCTTAAATTGCCCTTGGCTCCGTTCTGTCCGCTTCCAATGTTCGCGGCCAGCCCATAATTGCGTTCCCATTCGTCGGGCAAGCCGTCAGAATCCAGATCGCCGGCATCATCGAAAGGATAATATTCCCTGCTGAACGTGAGATAGATCGTCATATCGCTTTTAACGCGAACCTCTAGAGGATTTTCAATCGCGTTTGTGTAGCCGCTCCAGTAGTAGAAATAACAGTTATAGGTCGTGCCCGTTATAACCATATTGCTCGGAAACGCTGTGAGGTTTATAACGGAGTTGGAGGCAAACATCCACCTGCCGTCGCCAGCATCATACCCGGCTGCGCCACCGATAGTATAGGAACCTGTTCCTATCCCCGTAACGTAGTTGGTCTCACCGATCAGGCAGGCATTGTCCCCGTCGGGCTGGTAGACGATCACACGAACAGACACACCGTCCCCATATGTTCCTATAATATCATAGTCAAAACTGGTTATATCATGGGTTTGAGACTGCGCAGTCTCAAAGCCGGGAAGATAGTCGAATTCTATCTCGTATCTCCCTGAAGGCGCATTGGTAATAGTCGCGAAGCCGGTGCCGCTGAGAGCGTCGCTGGTAAAAACCTCGAATCCATCCGGAACGTCCGTGATACGCCACGATCCGTTTGTGGGATATACAGTGATGTTTATTGCGCCCGTCAACCGTTGATAAACTGATGTAAAGGCGGCGGGGGCCGCCCCGGAAACTTCGTTCGTAATGGTCCTCGGGACAGGTGTCATGTAACCGGCTGTGTTCGAAAAGACAATAATATAAGTGCCCGTAGGGCAAAGCTCGGGGCCGAAGCTGCCAGACCCCGTCATGTAATTTGTGAACGAGGATGGAGCATCCGTGAGCCGCCACTTAGCACTCGGAACGTCATTATCCTGATCATCCAGTGTGGCAACGGAAAATTGGTTCGTCCAGGGGTAAAAGATATTCGTGAGAATCAAGTTGCCGTTTAGATTGAACTGCCAGTTTGTGGGAGTATAGTATTCCGTCGGCGCCCTGAACGCCAGCGCACACACCCAGTCGTCATCAAGAGAATCCACTAACTGTCCGGACTCATACCAAGATGCGCCAAGGCCGCCGTTGGCTATCTGCCACTGCGCATCAGGAAGCTCATCGCCCTGAACATTGCGCAGATACATCCTTATGCTGGAAGCACCAACCGCGACATCCGGCAACGCCAACAGGATCATAGAGAGGATCAGCAAAGAGAATTTTAAGAAGCGATGCCGCGTCGTCCTTGCGGACGAGCACTGCGCCTGCGAGGCGACCGGCGCCGTCATCGTGGAAACAAAGCTGAAAAGCCTGTTTTTCATGATATTCAGCCTCTTGTTAAAAACTTCTTCACGTTCAATTATTACATTACGACACAGAACGCTCATTGACAAGTCTTTTTTTGGGATTTTTGAGAACGTCATTCTGGGTGCTGAGGCCGATTCGGCTCGGCAGCCATAACCTTGGCGACAGCTGGTCCCCGCCGGATTCCTAATGGCCGGGACGGCCCGCCCGAAGCGCCTGGGAACGATTCAAAAAAGATTCAAAAAAAATGATTGCCTTTCGCGGACAGCTCCTTAAGATTAGGACTTATCAATGCGAGAGTAGCTCAGTGGTAGAGTTTACCATGCGTGGCTTAAAGGCCTTCATGCTATCTAGGCCTACAAACATGGAAACTGTAGGCCGCCATAGCATGGCGGCATTCTTGGGTTGTCTGCCCGCGTTAGGTTTGAATGCGAGAGTAGCTCAGTGGTAGAGCTCCACCTTGCCAAGGTGGACGTCGAGGGTTCAAATCC
>CAYWJE010000006.1:0-29090 GCA_964458525.1 uncultured Verrucomicrobiota bacterium | reverse complement strand
CTTGATTAAATCCCTGATCCGCACCTTTCAAAGGTGCGGATCAGGAAGTCTGAACGTAGAGCTTGTTGCGAATACGGTATGCGTCCAGAATGTTGTGAAGCGGCGCCTCGCCGCCCGGTTTGCGGTTCGGATAATCGGGGGGCGATGCCAGAAAATCAACTGCGTCTGAATCGAGGACCCGCGTCACCGCCGCGGAAACTCCGCCGGAAGGCGGGCCGAATCCGCCGTAGAAAGCTCCCACGATCTTTGTTCCGCCGGTGCGGGCCTTCAAGTGCCGGGCAAAATGGATGATCGAATCCGCCGACCCAAAGTTCAGCGCGCGGTAGAAATCGGCAACGTGCTGTTCAGTGTCAGGATTGCAGAACGCGGCCTGAACGGTCGGCGGCATGAGCGTTCCTTCGCCATGGTAGTACGCGAAATGGCGAAGTTCGAGATTCAGCGCGGTCCAATCCGCTGCCGACGGGATCGTTGGCGCGTTCAGCGTTGCGTCCGGCGACTTCCATGCCGCGCGCAGCGCCTCGTCGCTGCCGTAGATCTCGCGAAGAGTGTGCGAGAACTGGATACGGAATGCAGGACTGTGGTCAATCGTCTTGCCGTCAGCCACCATCGGAACAGGGAGATACCATTCGCCCGTGCCGCCGGCGTTGAGAAAAAAACCTATCACGCGCTCGACGAAAGACTGGAGTGCGAGCCACTCTATGAATCTGTCCAGTTCCCCGGTCTGATCCTCGCGCCATTGGCGGGAAGCGAGGCACTGGATGTGCTTGCCTTTTCCAAACCATGTATCGGCCGGCGTGCCGTCTTCGCGCTGAATCAGCTCATCAGGATGTGCCGCCATCCATGAATCCGGGGGGTAGAGACAGGTTCGCAGGATCAGCCACGGATCGGGAACGGTTCTGCACACGAGTTCTGCCTGAAAGCGGAGGCGCTCAAGCGCGTCTGGTCCGTTCCATGAAAGGTAGTGATCGAGGAAGAAGACGCGGATTCCTGCTTTTCCCAGATCCCGCAGATAGCCCTCATCCTCCTTTGCAAGCGAGGAGATCGTCATCCACATCGGAGGCAAAGGTTCTCCGTCCGCTGTCAGGGTGGGGGACCCGAACCTGTTTTCGATCCGGGCGACTGGCCCCCGCGTTTCAAGCCTGTTTTCGTTTTGCGTTTTACTTTTCATTTTCAAAAAAAACGAAGGTCTTCCGCCATTCAGCGCATATCATCCCGTCGAAAACATAATTGTCAAGACAATGGAGCCGCAATTGAAAAGATTTGCTGTTATTATTCGTGAATTAATGAACCGCGGTAAAATTTCTGAAGCCATGGTCCTGTGCGATCTTGATCATGGAAAGGCTGGGGAAAATACTTGATGATTGTGTGGGGGCAATAGTATTCTCCTCTGCATATGCAGATTGAACGACATGACAAGAACGGCGTGCTTGAGCTGAAGATCGCCGGACGCCTTGACTCTTTCTGGGCGGATCACCTTGCGGCTGATCTTGACGAGTGCGTGCGCGGCGGTTTTCACCATGTTCGCCTGGATATGTCGGGAGTCTCTTACATGAGCTCCGCCGGCATTCGCGTGCTTCTTTCGGCCCACAAGCGCCTGCGGGCCATCAGCGGCTCGCTTGAGGTTGCGGATCCGTCCCCGCAGGTGAAGTCCCTGCTGGAACTCAGCGGGCTCACCGGTCTGTTCGGCGCGTCATCCGGTGTGCCCGGGCGCAGCGTCAGCGAGACTGACGGCGTCGAGCGGATCAGAATAGGATCGTGCGACGCTCAACTCTACCGTTTCTCTCACCCGGCCGGAATTGAGTGCAGGCTCGTGGGCGGCCCGTCAAAGATGGAGCGGGGAGGGTGGGTGTCGTCCGATTCTCAGGTCCTGCGGATACCCAAGGATATATTCGCACTGGGTGTCGGCGCGTTCGGCGGCGGCTTCGACGAGACCCGATTGCGGTTCGGGGAGTTTCTCGCTGTGGGCGGCGCGGCGGCTTACCTTCCGACCGATGGTTCAGGCTCGCCGGACTACCTGCTGGCCTCGGGCCCGTATATTCCGGAAGTGCGCGTTCTGTACGCCCTGACCGGAGCTTCCCGGTTTCCGCTTCTGGTTCGTTTCGATGCTGCGGCGGGCGAGCGCGAGGCGCTGTCGCTCACGGTGCTGGCCGAAGCCGCTCTCAATATTGCGGCTTGTAAGTGTGTCGCCATAGTCATTGTGGCGGAGTCGGCCGGACTCATAGGCGCGGCGCTGAAGCGGTCGCCGGCGCTTGATGCGCCGGGTGACCTGTTCGGGTACCCGGGGATTCGCGACAGGCTGACTTTTAGCGCGGAGCGCGTGCACAAGCGCAATTCGGTTCTCGCTGTTGGTCTTGTCGCGAGGGAAAGTCCTCCGGCGCTTGCCTCGGCGTTAAGGCCGATGAGTGCCGGGGGTTCCGTGGCCGGCCATTTTCACGCCGCGGCGTTCGCGTTCCGGGCTATTCCTAACGGGCGGATCGGTCTCGATGAGACTGTCGCCGCGCTTTTCGAGGCCGGAGCGCCGCTGGGTATCCTGCACCTGCTTTCGGATGAGCGCGAGATATCCGGTGGCGGAGAAAGCGGGTTTGTGCGCGGCGCGATGTGGGTCGGCGCCGTCGAGACGGGAGCAATATGAATCTCTTCATAGGATCGCTTGTTATCGGCATCATTCTTTCGCTGCTCGGGCTGGGTGTCTACATCTCGTTCAGAATTTTCGGGTTCGCCGACATCACGGCTGACGGTTCCATCACTCTGGGAGCGGCAACGGCGGCCATCCTGATTGTCAAGGGCGTGAACCCATTTGTTGCCACGCTGGCCGGAACGGCGCTCGGGTGCGCGGCGGGGAGCGTGACGGGCATTCTGCACACGCGCTTTCGCATACACGGCGTGCTTTCCGGAATTCTCGTGATGACGGCGCTGTATTCGATAAACCTGCATGTGATGGGACGGAGCAATGTTCCTCTGCTCTCGGAGCATACCGTGGCAACCAGCGCGTGGGGGTTGATAGCTCCGCTGCTGGGCGGCAGGCCAGTGGTCGCGCTGGCGGGGTGGGAGGCGAACACGAACGATCTCGCAGTTCTGATAGCCGTATTTCTCTTCATCATTTTAATTTGCATAGGGGTCTACGCGCTGTTTCGCACCGATATTGGCACGGCCATGCGGGCGACTGGGGATAACCAGCAGATGATTCGCGCGCTGGGAGTCAATACGGACACCATGATTATTGCGGGCCTTGCGTTGTCAAATGGGCTCATAGCGCTTTCCGGGGCGCTGCTGGCGCAGTACCAGGGTTTTGCCGATGTGCAGATGGGGATAGGCATGGTAGTCTGGGGACTGGCCAGCGTGATAATCGGCGAGGCGCTGGTGCGCGGGCGCAGCCTTGGATTCACCATCATCGGCGTGGTCATGGGCTCGATCCTGTTCAGGTTGCTCGTGGCAATTGCCCTGCGCTGGGGCTTGAATCCCAACGACCTTAAACTCGTCACGGCTCTGTTCGTGCTTGGAACGCTTGTCCTTCCCAGGCTGCCGGGCAGGCTGAAGAAGATCATGGAAACGCGGGAGAGATGCCGGAATGCTTGAGGTTCAAAACATAAGCGCCACTTTCAACCGCGGCACGGTCAACGAGGTGCGGGCGCTGCGGGACGTCACACTCACGGTGCCGGACGGATCATTCATGGTGGTGATAGGAACCAATGGGTCGGGAAAGTCAACACTGCTCAACGCGGTTGCGGGGAGCTTTGTCACCGATGCCGGGAGCATCAGGCTTGCCGGCATGGATATGACGTTCTGGCCTGAGCATAGGCGCGCGCGGCACGTGGGGCGGGTTTTTCAGAACCCGTTCAGCGGCACGGCGCCCGGGATGTCCATTGCCGAGAACCTGGCGCTGGCCGCGAGGCGCGGCCGGCGGCGCGGGCTCGGGTGGGCGCTTCACAAGGATCTTCTCAAGGCATTGAGGGACAGGATCAGCAGTCTGAACATGGGCCTTGAGGACAGGCTGGACAACGCCATGGGAAGCCTCTCGGGCGGCCAGCGCCAGGCGCTCACATTGCTCATGGCCGCCTGGATCAAACCGGACCTCCTGCTTCTCGATGAACATACCGCGGCGCTCGATCCGAAATCGGCCGACCAGGTGGTCCGGCTCACCCGTGAAATTGTCGAACGCGAGAAGCTGACCACGCTGATGGTTACGCATTCGATGCAGCATGCGGCAGGCCTGGGCGACCGGCTCGTTATGATGAACAGGGGGAGTGTTATCCACGCGGCGGAAGGGCAGGAAAAAAAGAGGTTGCGCGCCGAGGATCTTCTCGCGCGATTCGAGGAAGTGCGGCGCGCGGAAAGGCTCGATCCGGCGGCCGCAGATATGCTCAGGCAGATGTACGTTTAAAAAGGAGGTTTGAATCATGGGGGAACTAATATTATTTCTTATCCTTGTTCTTGCGGCTATAGGTCTCGGAATGTATCTCGGGCGACGTCTTGGAGGAAAGCGGAACGCGCAGGGCAGGGACACCGCAGTCTGTTCCAGCATAGAGCAGCTGAAATCCGTCGGGCTTCTCTCCGTCTACAAGGTCTTCACCAAGGAGATCGTGACCGAGATTGACCACTCGTGGGGCCAGATCGGAAAGGAATACCTATCATGGTTTCTCACCAACAAGAAGATGGCGATGATATTCAATTTTGAAATTGATTTCCGGTATGACCTGAAGAGCGAGGAGTTTAAGATCCTGAAAGGGGAAAGCGAGGGCTCTTACACCCTCCGTATGCCGCCATGCCGGCACGATATCAAGATAAGGGATATCAGGTTCTACGACGAACAGAAGGCCCGTCTTCTCCCATTTCTTATTCCCGATATCCTCAATTCCGTGTTCGGGCCGGGGTTCGGCGAGGAGGATAAGAACAGACTGATAGATGCCGCGAGGCAGACGGCTGAAGCTCAGGCAACAAGCCTGATAGGCAGTCTCGGCGCTGACGTCCAGCGTTCCGCCACCCAGACCCTGCAATCGCTGGCCCGGGCGTTCGGCGCAAGCAAGGTGGATTTCGCATTCCTGCCGGGCGACCTCGGAAAACCGGCGGCAGACGGCAAGTCGGAATGAAACGCGGCTGGTTTAGGGTTTCCAGAGATACATCAGGCGCGGCCGCTGAACGTCGAGAAATGACGCTGGGTTGAAAGTGGACTGTATCTGCGAGAAGCGCTGGAAGAAGCTGGTCTTCTCCTCGTACTTGACAATTTTCACGCAATCTTCCCCGAGAATTTCAGATGTCATGTCCATCGTAGCCTGCCAGTAACCGGACTGGTCAACGAGATCGTGTTCAAGCGCCTGTGCGGTGGTGAAGATTCTGCCGTCGGCAAGCGTGTTCAGCGACTCGGGGTCGAGTCCGCGCCCGTCAATCACGATGCCGATGAAATGAAGGTGCATGGCATCCACCATTTCCTGCAACAACGCCAGGTGTTCGGGTTGTACCTCCCGGAAGGGATTAAGCATGTCCTTGTTTTCGCCGGTCTTGATCGTGACATCCGTGACTCCGATCTTGTCGCTCAATTCCTTCCAGTTGAGACTTTGCATGATAACAGAGATCGAGCCGACGATTGCCGTGGGCTCGGCGATTATCCAGTCGGCCGCCATTGCCACGTAATAGCCGCCCGATGCGGCAATTCCCCGCACGAATGCTATTATTCTGCGGTCCTCATCGCTTCGCTTGAAATCCAGGAGCGCCTCGTATATTTCGTCGGTCGAAGTTATGTCGCCACCGGGAGAATCTATCTCAAGGATGATGGCCTTGACCGTCTCGTCGTTCATCGCCGCTCGAACCTGGCGTATGACGCTCTCGACTGGGTCGTAGCCTTCCGTTCCGAAGAATCCCTGTGACTGCCGCCTGCTTATGACGCCTGAGACAGGAATGCGCGCTGCCTTGACGTCCCCGCTGCCGTAGGACCACAACTCGCTGAGCTGCGGAAACTCATCCTGCGCGTGGCCGTGCGACTCGCGGCTTCCGCCCATGGTGGACAATCCTATGAACAGTCCGAAGTTCGCTGCAAGGCTGAGTAACAGGAGAAAGATGAGAAGCGATATGGCGATCCAGAAGCCTGCCCGTGAGCCTCTCTTTTGCGGTTGTGCGGGTGTATCCATAAATGCAGATCCTGTAGATATTTCGCATATAATACCTCTCAACGCCTATTCAGCGCAAGACTTTTTTAACCACGGATTACACGGAATACACGGACAGGGAAGGCGGTACTTCATCACTGGCTTGAATCTGAGCCGTGCGTGCTTGAAGTTCAGTAGCAAGGCCAACTCCATATTTCTTCCCATTCTATCCGTGTATTTCGTGTAATCCGTGGTTAAAACAATCCACTTCCCACTGCTTTCATTCTTGTCCGCCTCTCTGAGAGCGTGGATTACAGGTTTTCACACATTTGAACAAACCAGAAACGGCGGGGACCGCCGTATCCAAGGGATGCCAACGGTAGCAGGCGTTCTTGTTCGCCCGTGGTGGAACGAGCCGTGATTCTCTCTCACGCGATGAAAATATCGCGTGACAAGCTCCACGAGAATCGCAATACTTCGCCGAAATACGGGAGTTGTCACATGAGGGCGATAGTAATTTCAATCGGCGACGAGCTTGTTCTCGGGCAGACTGTCGATACCAATGCCGCTTGGCTCAGCGCTCAGCTTGCGGAACGCGGGATATTGACGCACAGCCGTCTTGTTCTTCCCGACGATAAGGACTTCATAGCCGTTTCGCTCAAGGATGCCGCTGCAACAGAGGATCTTGTGATCATCAGCGGTGGGCTTGGTCCCACAGCAGATGATCTCACGCGGGACGCCGTTGCCGAGGTTATGGGCGTAGGGTTCGAACTCCACAAACCCTCCCTTGCAAATGTAGAGAGGCGCTTTGCGGCGCGGGGTGCCGTGATGCCCGCCAGCTGCAGTATTCAGGCTATGATCCCCGCGGGTGCAGCGGCGCTTGAGAATAGTTGCGGAACGGCGCCGGGCCTCAAGGCGCGCATCGGGCGGGCGGTGGTCTACGTTGTTCCCGGTGTGCCGTCGGAGATGAAGGCCATGTTCATCAACCGCATTGCTCCCGACCTGGCCGCCTGCAGTTGCTCTGCACAGTCGCCTGGCGGCTTTATCTGCGTGATGACCATCAACACTTTCGGATGCGGTGAATCTGATGTGGCCGGTCGGCTCAGAGAACTTATGGACAGGAAGCGCAATCCGAGCGTTGGCACGACGGTGTCCGGCGGCATAGTGAGCGTGCGGCTGCGCGGCGAGTTTTCGACTCGCGAAGAAGCCAATCGCGAGCTTGAGAAGACGGCATGGACGGTCAGGGAGCGGCTCGGCTGCGCGGTCTTCGGGGATGAGTCCGAAACTTTGCAGGATGCCGTGGGCCGCCTCCTGGCGGCGCGGGGCAGGACGGTTGCCACCGCTGAGAGCTGTACTGCCGGGCTTCTTGGAAAAATGATAACCGATCCGGCCGGCGCCAGCGGGTGGTATGCCGGCGGCTGGATCGTCTACTCGAACAGGCTCAAAAATGAGCAGCTCGGAGTTCCTCTTGAAACGCTGGAAAGAGAGGGGGCCGTGAGCGAGAGAGTGGCCAGATGCATGGCAGTCGAGGCGCTATTGCGCGCGGGAGCTGACTACTCGCTCGCGTTGACCGGCATTGCCGGACCTGGCGGTGCGGTTCCGGGCAAGCCGGTCGGTACGGTTTGGGTCGCTCTCGGGACGCGCGGCGAGGACGGCGCCGCCTGTGCAACGGCAAGCAGTTTTATTTTTCCGGGCGAGAGGGATGTTGTTCGCGACCGCGCCGCCAAGACGGCGCTGAATATGCTCAGACTTGAATTGCTGCGGAATATTGTCCAATAAAATATTGCGTGGAAACTGATGCCGTGGTAATGTGATACCTTGTTTTGGAATGAATCCTCAGCTTGTCTCAATGCGTTGGCCGCTGGTAATTGCTCATGTTGCTTTGTAATTGATGGCTGCACAGGCTTGTGCGGCCCTACCAAGAATGCAATCGGTAGGGCACGACAGCCTTGTCGCGCCGTGTTTTTGTCATATGTCTGAGTAGTCAGCGCCGCTGGTTTGAATGGGAGAGAAGAATGTCGGCGAAAATTGTCAGCTTAAGAATCGCGGGGCTCGCATTGATCTCGCTTCTGGCCTGGAACCTGGTCGTGGGCGCCAAGATGGCCGCTCAGGGAGAGGCTGTCGATGATTCCAAGGAAGTCGCCTTCGACAACATGAAGCTGCTTACCGAGGTCCTCATGCAGGTCCGGCAGAGCTACGTGGATGCGGACAAGACCGGCTACAAGGATCTCCTTTACGGGGCGCTTCGCGGGATGCTGCGGTCGCTCGATCCGCACAGCCAGTTTATGGATCCGGATACATTCGGCGACATGAAGGACGATACTGCGGGCGAGTTTGGAGGACTGGGCATAGTCATCGGCATGCGCGACGCTGTTCTCACCGTCATTGCGCCAATGGACGATACTCCGGCTTTTCGCGCGGGCATTCTTCACGGCGACAAAATCGTTGCCATTAACGGAGAATCTACCGAGGATCTGTCGCTCCAGGAGGCGGTCCGCCGGATGCGCGGAGAGCCCGGGACCAGCCTGAGCATCAGGGTGGTGCGGCCCAAGACGCTGGAGGTCAGGGATGTTGATATCGTGAGGGAGGTTATCAAGGTTCCGAGTGTCAAGGATGCCAGGATCATTGAGGACGGCGTTGGGTACGTCCGGCTGACCCAGTTCAACGAGCCGGCGGCTGACGCTCTGCACAAGGCGCTGCAGGAGCTTGTTAAAAACGGGATGAACGCTCTTGTGCTCGACTTGAGGAATAATCCGGGCGGCCTGCTCAGCGCGGCCGTGGAGGTAAGCCAGGAATTTCTCAACGAGGGTGACACCGTGGTTTCCACGCGCGGGCGCAAGGGCAGCTACTCGCTCTACGCGTCCAAGGGAAATAATCACTATGTTGATTTCCCCATGATTATTCTTGTCAACGGCGGCAGCGCGAGCGCCTCGGAGATTGTCGCCGGCGCGCTCCAGGATGCGCACCGCGCGATCCTTCTGGGAGAGCGGACGTTTGGCAAGGGATCGGTGCAGAGCGTGCTCCCCCTGAAGGACGGATCGGCCATACGCCTTACCACCGCGTACTATTATACTCCGGCTGAGCGGATGATCCACGAGAAGGGGATAGATCCGGATGTAAACGTGCCAATGCCTGTCGGCGTATGGGAAAAGGTCCAGATGAAGAGATCCCGCGATGAATACGGAGTTGAAGATGAGGCGGACGCGGTCGAGCTTGAAGACGTGGTGGATGTTCAGCTCCAAAGGGCGGTTGAGCTTCTCAAGGGGATAAAGGTTTTTGCCGACCAGTCCGCCGAGGCTCTGCCGTCTCGCTCCGGCCGCAAATAATGGGGCGGATGAATGAAAGTGCTGGGGATCGAGACTTCCTGCGATGAGACATCCGCCGCCGTTGTTTCCGACGGCTTCAACGTTCTCTCATCCGTTGTGTTGAGCCAGGCCGAGATCCACAGTCAGTATGGCGGCGTTGTTCCCGAGATTGCATCGAGAAACCACGTGGTCAATCTTCCCTGCGTGATCAAGCGGGCGATGGAGAGTTCTGGAGTGGCATGGACTGACCTCGACGCCGTGGCGGTCACAAACGGTCCGGGGCTGGCGAGTTCTTTGCTGGTGGGACTGTCGGCTGCCAAGGCGCTGGCCTTGCGACTGAAGCGCGAGCTGGTCTGCGTGAATCACCTCGAAGCCCACCTCTATTCTCCATTCCTCGCCATGCCGGCTGGCAGCATGGCGGAGGCCTGCCCGTTTCTCGCTCTCGTGGTTTCTGGTGGCCACACGTGCCTGCTGCGAGTCGAGGGACTGGGCGATTACCGGCTGCTGGGCGAAACCATGGATGACGCCGCCGGCGAGGCTTTTGACAAGGGCGCGCAGATACTTGGTCTGGGCTATCCCGGCGGCCCCGCAATTGACCGGGAGTCGCGGCGTGGAAGACATGACGCGGTGGACTTCCCGCGCGGACGGGTAGGGAAGCATTCGCGGCCGGGCTTGCCACGGGATCGGCTCTGCTTCTCTTTCAGCGGTGTCAAGACCGCGCTGCTGTATCATGTGAAAGCGCTGGGCGACGGTGCTAAAGAAGTTTTTCCGGACCTGGCCGCGAGTTACCAGGAGGCGATAGTTGACGCCCTCGTCAAACGAACTCAGCTGGCGCTCGATCAGGAGAGGCTGAAATGCCTGGCTGTGGCAGGCGGTGTTTCTCTCAACAGCAGGTTGAGAGAACGCATGAAGGCTCTTGCCGATTCGAACGGATGCCGACTGCTACTTGCGGAGCCCGGATTTTGCGTTGACAATGCCGCGATGGTCGCAGGGCTGGCCGGCGCTGGCGGCGGGATAAGGGGTGAGGGTGCATGGCTTTTGGATGCCTGTCCGAATCTCGTGATCGGAAAGGATCTGCAAGAGCCGGATCGTGCTTGATAGTTGAGTGATATTGTTTTAAGCTGTTAGTTAATCATATACTGGAAAGGAATGTTTTATGTTCGAGGAAACAAAGATCAAGCTGAACAAACTTGCGGCCCGAATATCGGAAATGCGGGGGTATCTTTGACGTCGCCAACCGGGAAAAGGATATAGCTGCTCTTGAAAGCAAAATGGCTGAACCGGATTTCTGGAATGATCAAAAATCTGCGCGCGAAGTTATCGATGAGCTTGGCCGACACAAGGCGGTCACAAAGGGTTTTAACACCATTCAGTCGGGGTGTGAGGACTGCAGGACGCTGCTTGATCTCGCTGAAGCCGAGCCGGACGAGGTGCATCGAGCCGCCACTCTTGCGGAGGTCGAGCGGGATGCTGCGGCGATCGAGGAATTATTCGGCAAGCTTGAGATGGCGTCGCTGCTCAACGGCAGGCTCGATCAGTGCAATGCGTACCTGAGTCTTCACGCCGGCGCGGGCGGCACCGAGTCCTGCGACTGGGTTGACATGCTTTTCCGCATGTACAAGCGGTACTGCGAAGACCATGGGTTCGAGGTTAGCCTCCTTGATATGCTTCCCGGCGAAGAGGCCGGGCTCAAGAGCGTGACGTTTCTCGTGAGCGGCGAGATGGCATACGGCTATCTCTCCACGGAGCGGGGTGTTCACCGACTAGTCAGAATCAGTCCCTTTGACTCCAATAAGCGGCGGCACACATCATTTGCATCGCTGGACGTCGCGGCGGATCTCGGCGAGGAGATAGAAGTGGAGATCAAGGACGCTGACCTGCGGGTTGACACCTACAGGGCTTCGGGGGCAGGTGGACAGCATGTCAACAAAACGGATTCGGCCGTGCGCATCACGCATCTGCCCACGGGGGTCATGGCCGCGTGTCAGTCGGAGCGCTCCCAGCATTCCAACAGGACAAAGGCAATGCGTATGCTGAAGGCCAGACTTTACGAGCGGATGGAGGACGAGAAGCGGCAGGAGATGGAGAAGTTTTACGGCGAAAAGGGCGAAATAGCGTGGGGCCACCAGATACGTTCATACGTGCTCCAGCCGTACACGATGGCGAAGGATCACCGGACTGGCGTGGAGATTGGAAATGTCGCTCGCGTGCTCGATGGCCACCTGGATCCGTACATTCACGCATACCTCAAGCTCAAGCGCTCACAGGCTGCCGCAGGGTGATGACTCTGCGTAAACATGAACACCCAATATCCAACAAGGAACTCCCAATATTCATCGGATTCCTTGGATACTTGTCCCGCTCTGCGGAATTGGACATTCAGTGTTGGCTGTTGGATGTTGATGTCTTTCACCGCTTTCGTGCAGCGTCAACGGAGATGAACTACCTTCGCAACAAGTTGTACTTAAACCTGTTGCGACGAATATAATCAACTGAGGGGCAGTTGAACTGCTCCATATAGGTTCAGAAGAGCCGGAAAGGTTCATTTCTTGTGATCGCTGACCAATGCGAATACCGTTCCATCGTAGGAGACGAGGAACATGGCGTTGCCGGAGATGATCGGCGAGGCTGCGAACGCACGCTCCAGGGCAATCTGCCCCTTGGTTGTCCCGTCGGTAGCGTCGAGTGATAGAACAATTCCGTCCGTTGTAGCGATGTGCACCTGGCCGCCTGCGACAGCCGGCGAGGCGAGGACGTGCTCCGTGAAATTGAATTTACCGAATCGTGCCCTGCGCATCGCGCCGAGATCCTTGTTGCGCCACATCACGCCGCCGTTGGCCGGGGACACCTTGATGACTTCAGATACCCCGGCGATGATCACGCCTTCTCCATCGGTGACGGGCGATGAACCGCGGCCTGGGGACCGAATGCGCCATACCTCGGAGCCGTCGGACATTTTCAACGCCACAAGACTGCCCTGCGTGTTGAATACAACTATATCGCCGATTACAAGGGGAGATGACGGGTTGATAGCGTTGACGGGAATTCCTTCTGCGCGCCAGATCTGTCTGCCGGTTGCCGCATCAAGCTGATAAACTCCGCGGCCCGGGACGGAGAACGTGACGCTGTTGGAAGCGATGGCATGCGCCGAGAATGTTGGCCACATTCCGGCGCCCACGTCCGGCATTCGCCAGAGCTGGTTTCCTGTCTCCGCGTCCCATGCTCCGAAATGTCTTCCGTTGCCGGCATACACTCTGCCGTCAGCTGCCGTCGGAGGTGTGTATAGCCGATATTTAAGCAGGTCCCCGAGCGACTGCTGCCACAGCGGTTCGCCGGATGACGCCTTCAGTGCCATGAGCGTGCTGTTGCGGTCGGTGACGAACACCTTGTTTCCCGCCGCGGTTGGCATGGGAAACGTACCCGTTTCCCGGGTCCAGAGAACCATCCCTGTCTTAGGGTCAATCGCATGAATGGCCGATTGCGAACGGTTCTCCCTGTCGCCGGTTCCCACATAGATAACGCCATTCTCGAGGACCGGCGATCCGAGATAAGTCGCGCCGCCAAGCTGCGAAGTCCATGCAAGCGTCCACGGCGCAGCTGCGCCGTCTTTTGAATGGCCGGAGCGCCCCGGATCGGCCTTGAAATGCGTCCAGTCTTCGCCAGGCTTGATTTCCGGGCGCGCCGTGGCATCGGTGGGGACGGGCAACGGCGGGAGAGCCGCCTGGTCCTTGTGTTCCGGCGAGAAATTGTGGAATGTCATCTTTTCGCCCTCGAATGAAACGAGTCGGTACGTGAGTGGCGACAGGTCCCTGGCGTGAGCGATGCCAACGGTGTTCACCAGCAGTATGCCGTATTCGCTTGTGACGAGATCCGCATGCGTGTGCCCGAAGAATATGGCGCGCACGGGATACTGTTTCCAGAAATCCAGCTCATCCCGGAGCGGCGGGTAGTGCTGGAACACGAGTATCTCGCGGTCCGCCGGCAGCACGGCGAGGTCCTGCTTGAGCCACTCCCTCTGTCGGGCATGCTCTGCGGTGCTGTTGAGCATCACGTAGTGGCGGTTGCCATATCCGAACGAGTAATAGGAAGGGCCGAAGAAATCTTCGTACAGCTCAGGCTGTTCCGCGTCAGCTGGCCGCGCCGCGTCCGCGGTTGAGGCCCTGCGGCTTGCGAGCAGTTCGCGGGTTACGAGTTCGCCGCTGCCCGATGCGTAGATATCGTGATTTCCAGGCTCGAGCTTGATCGGTACGCCCGATTGGAGAATGGCTTTCCGGAAGGCGGCAAAAGAGTCAGTGTTGGCGCCGTCGTTCACGAGGTCGCCGGTTAAGATCATGAAGGCCATCCGGTCGGGCGTGAGCCCGGCCCAGAATTCGGGGTGGGCGCCATGCGTATCGGTAAGGTGGACAAAGGCGTGGTCAGACTTCAGCGAATCAGCGTCGGGAACGAGAGCGAAATCGTGGCTGAAATCCCCGGTTTCGAGCGGAATACGGCGGTAGAACTCGACCGTCGCGCGGTACCCTGACGGAACTGACACCCATACGAAGCGCTGGAGGCCCGGCGTTACATTCGGAAGAATATAGCTGCCATTCTCATCCGTGACAGCGACCTGTGCGCCGTCGGATACAATGACGTCCTTGATACCGCGCGGCTTTGATCCCGGCGCGCTCTTCTCCTGTTCGCCGATGATCACTCTCCCCTGTATGGTGATTGGCGCGCGCGGATCATCGAGTCCGAGACTGTCGGCCAGCAGTCCCCACACGCCGTGTGAGAGCTCACTAGTGGCTGCCGGAGCGGGAGGCTGGTCGGCCAGAACGCGACAGGCGAGGAGCGAGAAGACAAGTAATACGGGTATCAAAGCGCGGCGATATTTCATTAGCAAGGTACTCCTTTGTGTTTAGAATGATTATCGCAAAAAACATCCCGCATTCAGCGGCGCTTGTCAACTCTGATCAACGAGAGAGTGCTCGTTGGGCGCATCTGCGATTCGTTGCCCATCGCCTGTAGCCACTCCTCGATGAGACATGGGAAACCGCGGGCCACCGTCCGCGGCTACAGAAGAAGAAATGCAGGTTGGATCCATGTGTCGTGTTTATCCCCTTTAGCCGGCCTCGCCGAGGGCCGGGAAACAATCACCTGATTTCCTCACCGGTTCTTCTGTAGTGGCATGAGCGTCCTCGCTCGTGGTCCTTCTCTTCTATTTTCTGTTTTTTGTTCAGGAACGAGCGGGGACATCTTGCACCTGATTGCAGATGCGCCACTGAGCATTGCTCACTGAAGAATTTGCTTGTTGTCAATCATCAGTTTCTGACATGATGAAGCAATTCATGTCAAAAGTCAAAACATTGCATGTGGGTGCGGCGCAGGTCCTGTATGGAGGTTCGCCGGAAAGAACACTGCGGCGAATGGAGGAGCAGATCATAGCCGCCTCCGTGCTTGGCGTGGACGTGTTGCTTTTCTCCGAATGCGTTATACATGGGTATGACGGGGATATGACGGAGGACTTTGTCCGGAGTCATGCCGAGCCGATCGACGGGTCATCCTGCTCGATCTTGTCGCGGCTGGCCGTGAAATACGGACTGGCGATCCTCGCCGGGTTTATGGAGCGGGCCGGCGATTCCTTCCATACGAGTCAGCTCGTGGCCTTTCCCGATGGATCGAGGGATGTTCAGCGTAAGCACTGCATAACCGCCAAGGAATCAATGGCCGGCATATCTGGCGGGCCGGCGGAGAGAAAGATCTTTGAATTCAAAGGGGTGCGCGCTGCCATTCTCGTATGTGCCGATACGGGGATGAAGGACTTGAACGGAATGCTGAAGCAGATTGGCGCGGAATTGCGCTTCGTGCCCACGGCGGGCGGCGGTGATGTGTCGAAAATGCTGCATGAGTGCGACCTGACTACGCTGGAGGGGAGGAAGCGTTACGAGGAAGCCAGGGCGCAGGTGTTCATTACCGATGCGGTTATCGAGAAAGATGAGTACCCGCGCTGCTTTGTGTCGGCGAACGCGATGGGGCCGGTTGGCCGAAGGACCTGCCACTGGGGACACTGCATCATTGCCGACCGCCATGGTGTGCTGAGAGCGCAACTGCCGGGCACGAACGTGTTCGAGCATCAGCAGGATAGTTTGATTCATGCGGAGCTCTCGTTTTGATAATCGAGGATAGGACGACGAGACTGATAAAATGAAAAACGAAGTGACAGTTGCCGATATAGTTGAATGGCTTGAGGGGTTAGCGGAGGATGATTACGCCGAGGATGGTCTTTTAACCGGCAGTCCCGAGTGGGCGGTGAAAGGAATCGTGGTTTGCTGGTTCGCGAATGCCGCCGCGCGCGCTGTGGCTCTGGAGCGCGGCGCTAACCTGATCCTGATGCACGAGGAGCGATGTTTCGGTTCTCCGCGTGTTGATGGAGGCTGCCGGGAAGCGGGCGCCTGGCGAGTCAACGTGGAAATCGAGCGTTTCTATGCCGAAAACAGGATCGCGGCTGTGCGTGGCCATCGGACGCTTGATGCCTATTGCCTGCCGCGCGTGCTGGCAGCACACCTTGATCTGCCCGATCCGGCAGTGCGCCGCGGGTTTAAGGGCTACGATTTTACGTGGGTCTACGACATTACCCCGGCGCCACTCCGGGAGCTTGCGCTGCGCTTTGGTGCCAGGATGGGGCTCAAGACGGTTGGCGTTTCGGCTTATGGCATTAATGATCCCGTCCGTAGAGTCGGGCTGGGGTGGGGCGGGTCGAGCAACTCGATGAACCTTCAATACATGGAACTGCTGAGGGATAATGGCGCGGAGACCGTGATAGCGGGGGAAGTTGATGAATATGCGATTGAATTCTTCCGCGACTCGCACATGAGATGGATCGAGATCGGCCATTATGCGACGGAAATACCCGGTATGCAATCCGTCGCGCGCGAGCTTGCTGAAAAGTTCCCGTCCGTTCCCGTTCACTGCTATCTTGACGGCGAGCGCCGTGCGACATTGATGTTAGAATGACCTCGAACAGTTGATTGGTGGTATATGAATATACTTATTGCCGAAGACAGTGAAATAGAGAGAAAGGAGATGTTCGACCTGTTGACGGCAAAGGGCCACTCGGTTCTGTCCGCCGGCGACGGAGCGGATGCCTGGAAGCTGTTCGTGGCGCACGCGGAGGAGCTCGATCTCCTGTTGATTGACTGGATGATGCCGCCGCCGGATGGTCTTGAGTTTGTGAAAAAAGTACGGGACCTCGGATGTGAGAAACAGCAGTACACAATTCTCCTCACCGCGAGGGTTGCGCCGGACGACATCATCGCCGGACTGCAGGCGGGAGCGAACGACTACATCACCAAGCCGTTCGACATCGCGGAACTGCTTGCGAGGATAAATGTCGGCGGACGGGTGGTTGCTCTCGAGGAGACGCTGCGACGTCGGGTGAAGGAACTGGAGGGGGCTCTCCAGCAGGTTACCCGTCTACAGAGCCTTTTGCCGATATGTTCCTACTGCAAGAGGATACGGGACGACAAGAACTACTGGGCGTCCGTCGAGGAGTATATCTCGGAGCATACGGGGGCGCGATTCAGCCACTCGATCTGCCCCGAGTGCCAGAGAAAGGTGATGTCCGAGCTTGATGAGGGGAAGTCAGGCTCTGATAATGTCTTGACCTGTTGATCAGGAGCGGTATAATTTGCGCCAGAATATCAGGTGTTTCCGCCTATGGCGGACAAGTCTGCTACGGCGGGTAGGGTTGGTTGATAGATGGTGATGCGCTGAAGTATCGCTTTTTTTTAAAAGGATAGATTGCGGGTGTTGCTTAGTGGTAAAGCTCCAGCCTTCCAAGCTGGTCACAGGGGTTCGATTCCCCTCACCCGCTCCATTTTGACAAAGCCACGTGCTGCCGGTAAATGATCATTCTGTATCGAGCGTTTTCTCAGTGTAAGTACTCAGCTATATGGTCGGCGGAATGCCGACCCTCCCGTAATTGCAGCAGATATGCTGTTCTGGTAATGGGAATGAAGGCATTCTGCCGTCCCGGGAGTCAGGAGCTCAAAAGTGTTGCTTTTCTTGAGTTGTGTGGGACTGCTGATTGCCGGCTACTTCATATACGGCAAGGTGGTTGAATCGGCTTTTGGCGTTGACGGGAGCCGGGAGGCGCCTTCGTGCGCGCAGCGCGACGGGGTGGACTTCGTCCCGATGCCCGCGTGGAAAGCCTTCCTTATACAGCTTCTTGATATTGCCGGGATCGGCCCGGTGTTCGGTCCCATTCTTGGGGCGCTTTACGGGCCGCGTGCCCTGCTGTGGGTGGTGCTTGGCTCAATTTTTGCCGGTGGCGTGCATGATTTCGCGAGCGGGTTCATTTCGGTTCGCGCCGACGGAAAGAGCATTCCTGAAGTGGTAGGCGATGCGCTGGGCGTTTCGGCAAGGCATGTGATGCGTTTCTTCTCGCTGCTGCTTCTGCTGCTCGTGGGTGTGGTGTTCGTGCTGAGCCCGGCCAAGCTGCTGCACTCCTTGACCGGATGGAACACGACAGCTCTGGTGGCCGCGATTTTTGGATACTACTTTATTGCGACCGTGCTGCCGATTCATACGGTGATCGGCCGGATATATCCCGTCTTCGGAGCTTTGCTGATCTTCATGAGTTTCGGTATGATTGGAGGATTGTTCGTCAATGGCTACGAATTCCTTCCGAACAGGAATTTCCTGGTCAATGTCCATCCCGCAGGACAGCCCGTCTGGCCTTTCCTGTTCGTGGTGTTATCGTGCGGCGCGCTGAGCGGGTTCCATTCCACCCAGTCCCCCTTGATGGCGCGCTGCATAAGGAACGAGTCGCATTCGCGCTTTGTTTTCTACGGGGCGATGATCGCGGAGGGAATCATTGCCCTGATATGGGTGACGATCGGGCTCTCGTTCTACAAATCGCCTGAGGCGCTGGCGGCGGTTATCAAGGCCGGCACACCATCCGCTGTGGTGCACCAGACCGCCCTGGGCCTGCTCGGGCCTGTCGGGGGATTTTTGGCTATTCTTGGTGTTATTATTCTGCCCATCACCAGCGGCGACACTGCTTTTCGCAGTGCCAGGCTGATTCTTGCCGAGACGTTTCGCGTGAAACAGGGCTCCATTACCGGGCGCCTGGTTCTCGCCGTTCCGCTCTTCGTGATCGGCTATATCGTTTCGCGTTTTGATTTCGAACTTATATGGCGATATTTCGGATGGGCAAACCAAACGCTGGCGATGCTCGTCCTGTGGACCGGCGCGATCTGGCTCGCGCGCAACGGCCGCGCGAGATATCACTGGATGGCTTCGCTGCCCGCCGCTTTCATAACAGCCGTGAGCGTGAGTTTTATCCTGTGCTCTTCCATCGGGTTTGGCCTGTCTTATCATCTTTCACAGGCGATAGGCATTATATCGGCTGTCATGGCTCTCGGTCTTTTCCTGATCAGCCTGCGCCGGCTGGCGCGATGAACGGCCTTTTTTGTTGAGCTGCCCCTCTTGCGGGTAGGTAGTGGTTCCTTTAGAAATCTACTCTTACTGGGCGTGTTGCCCAAATCGAGGTTCCTCGACTTCGCTCGGAATGACACATTTAACACCCTTTCTTTTCCTAAGAAATTGTCATGCTGAGCCCTTCGACCAGGCTCAGGACAGGCCTGCGAAGCATCTCGGCGAAGGCGCGTTTTTGATTTGGGCAACACGCCGTTACTGGCATGACACCCAATTCCAAGCAAAACCGACAAAACCCGAAAATGGCAGGAATAGCTTTTGACACTCTGCAAATGGGCGTTGACAAAAGAGGTGAAAAGAGGTAACTATTCAGGATTCGCCACCATATCAATGGTGGCCTACAATATGGAAAGATGTAGATTAGGATTTCCCGCCACGGGCGGATCTGCCCAAGGTACGATATCTTGGCGTAAAGGGCGCGTATCTACAGCCTTTTCGGTGCGTACCTTATAGCTATTACGAAAAAAACCGATTCTTGAAAGGGCCTGGGTTGCGGGCGATTAGCTCAATTGGCAGAGCGTCAGCTTTACACGCTGAATGTTACAGGTTCAAGTCCTGTATCGCCCACCAGAGGAACCTCCGGCATGTTCAATGCCGGCCTACAAGGGGAAACAATAGACACGCGGGATGGGCCTGTAGGCCGGGATTGTATCCCGGCGTGAAGCGGGTGGTTACGTTCGCAGTTATGAAAAGATGTGAAATTGGTGTTGACAATGACTGCGGTTTGGATAAAGTTTCAAAAAAGGAATCTATCTGTTGTTTCGATAAGTGGCGTTGTCTAATTGAGGTTAAGGAGGGAGCAATGAAGAGTAAACGCGAGAGAATTCTCAGCGCGGCTATTACTGCTACACTCTGCGCCGGGACACTGCTGGCCGGAGATGGCACTGGAGAGGCCGGATTTGTTCCGCCGCCTCGGGATCGTCAGCCGCCACCCGCGCCGCCTAGGAGCACTTCTTCGGCTGAGACTCTGCTGGCCTGCTGCTGCTGCCCGGTTGCGCCGATCGCCCGAACGGAAGTTAAAAAACCGCCTATGCCTCCAGTTCTTGTTACGAAGATCCGTGATGAAGGGATGGCCGATTTTTGATGGCTGTTGGATTCCTTGGGCTTTCTTTGGCCGGGTGCCCGATGCATTGGCTGCAGGATACCTGTCATTTCGGCGGTCATTGAGCTGTGTTTCTTTTACGGATTATTCCTGTGACTGGATGAAAACTTTCAATCTTCGCAAGACAATTATTGAAAGCCCTTCGGCTCTTCTTTCAACTTCTGCGTTCTGTTTGATGCTTTTGCTGGGCGTGATTCCAACAACAGCCTTGTCATCCGACTGGCACGTTGACGAAGCTTCCATCCGTTTCGAGTTGAGTGTGACTGAATCCCCAACGTATCCTGGCGCAGGCTATTTCGTACAGTTGCCTGACGGAGGCATTCTCCCTGGCCCGTGCCCTGTAACGCGCGTCGTATCCGGCGACGGGCGCGCGCTGGAAAGCGCCTTGCTTTGGCATAATCCTGAGAGCGGAATGGCCATGGTTTTTTCCGACAGCGGGTTGTTAGGGGAAACCGTCTTCGTGTATGTCGTCGGTGCGGAGAACTATGCTCTCTGGCAGCCGAAGAGCGGGATCAAGCCCAGCGCTATTCTCGCTTCCGCGCCGGGGACTGCGAACATGGCCGACGCGCAGAAACTGGCTTCCCTCGGTCGCGTGGGCCGAAATGTGAGATATTGGAACCGCATCGGTGGCGAGCGGGCTCCTTTCTGCATCGAGGGCGACCATGCCGGGCGCAAGCGTCCCGGCGCATTCTACCTGCTCGCGCATGTCGTTTCCGATGATCCTGGTAAGACCTGGATAGCCCCGTTCACTCAGGACGGTGAATCCCAGGTGCGTCTGAACGGTGCGAGAATAGTCCCTGAGCGTCGCATTGATAAATGGGGTGGAACGGGACAATGGGTTGAAATAGGCGACGGCTTGAATCGCGTGGAGGTTTTTCAGACGGCTCCCGGTTCCGATGATTATTCCGATAAAAAAGGGGCCTTGATGTTTCTTACATGGAGGACGCCCCACGCCAGCATGCATGAACTTGGCGGGGTCCGCTCCGAAGCTGTTCCGATGACTGGCACGTCACGAATGGAGACGCGGGTTCTGCGGAAGGATGAGATCGCCAGTTCCGGCAGCGCGGTCATTGAGTCGGCTCGATCAAAGACCGGCGCCCCAGTTGCCCTTATCGAGGTTTCGTCGGCGCATGTGTTCTGGATCGGCGACGAAATACCGATTATCCTTTATCGGTTCGGCGCGGTGCGGACGGGCAATTCTGATGAGACTCGCTATGAGTGGGGTTTTGCGGATGGCGCGCGGGTGTCCGGCGACACCGTTTATTGGCTTCTGTCCGGCCACAGAGAGACGAGGATACAGCTCTCCGCGGCGACCGATTCAGCCAAGTCGCAGACCGTTCTTTATCAGTACGCCTTCTCCCATGCCTTGACCAGCATGAACAACCCAGACCATCGTAAAGCATACAGGACTGCCATGCTGCAGATGCTTCAGGCTTATTCCGAGACTCCGGATGTCATAGCCAAGTGGGACGCGGCCTACTGGAACAACCTGCTGCGAACCCTTGATTTCGGCAGCGGTTACGAGATGTTGCTTTTGCTGTTTGACAAGTATTCCTCTGCGGTAACGGCGCGGCTTTCGTCGAACCAGATATCAACATTGCAGGAGATGTTCATTGATGCAGCGTCCGCCGCCGATCCGCAGGCGGCCCTGAAATGGCTGAAGAAATTCCGCGATGAATCCGGGGATGAGGATAGAAAGAAACACCTCCTGGTTCGGGAGGCCGAGATTCAAGCCTATTACCTGGAGGATTACGCCGCGGCGAAACGTCTGCTCACACCGTTGGCAAGGGGCACAGATTCCATAGGTCAGCTTGCGAGAATCCGCTTCGGAGATATCGCGTTCATGGAAAGGGATCTGAACATGGCCACACGCTCTTATGCAAACGTTCAGAGCCTGGTCCGGCACGATCGTAAGATGTCGAGCGACATCTATGACGGCCTCGACGAGGGCGCCGCCAAGGCGCCCGTCGAACTTAAGGCGGGTCCGATGACGACCACTGAGCGACTGAAGGCCGACAGGGAGAAATTTATGGAGGCAGCCCGTCGGCAAAAAGAAAAATTCATGGAGGCGGCAGGCAGTCTGGGTTCGGCCGCATCCCGACCAGCGGCATTGTGGAAGCTCAGTTCGCTCCTTGACGCCTCGGCTTCCGAGAATGTGAGGCAGTTGATAACGGACAAGTACTGGCTTGAAGCGCGGCAGTCGCTTGAGGTATGGGAGCGGGAGCTGCCGTTGAGCAAAATAGCCGGGGATTATGTTCTCCAGGAGTCCCGGCTTTATTACGACACCGGCAATCCTCGCCGCGCGTACGCGATGCTGAGGGCATACTGCGACCAGATTGACGCTTCCAGCTTTCTCCCTGAAGCCGCGAAACTTCTTGTTGCCTGCATGAAGGAGTTGCAATTTCCCGAGGAGGAAATAAGTTCTTGCGCGAAGAAGTTGGGCGAGCGGCTTGAATTTCATCCCGTTGCCAGGGATCTAGAGGCGTTGTTGAAGGGGGACGGCAAACCTGAAGCCAAAGAATCAGTTCTCATGTCTGATCAGGATATTGACAGTTTGAAATCGCTTTTCGGGGTGGATGAAGAATGAATGTCATCAAAGCAGTTTTGCCGTGTCTGTTGCTTGCCTGCCTGAGCTCACCGAGTGCTGCTCAGAAGTTCCAGGGGGGCAAGCAGGCCGAGAAGCGCGACCGCCTCTACACTGTTCCTGATCCCGATGCGCATGGCGGCATAGATGGCCGGGTGACGCATCCCTCCAAGCCGATAGAAAAGGTGTTGGCGCTTCCCTACGATGACCCTGCGCGGGTCTATGAGGGGCAGGTGACCGGCGCCAATAAAAGTTCATTCCGCTTTTCGGGGCTTCCAATGGACCGATATGGCCTGATTGTGATATACGATGATGCAATGTATGAGGGACTCACGCTCAGCCTTGATGACACCACCCTTACCGCCGATGATCGAAAGGGCATTAACGATGTGATCCAGCGCTCTGAGGCTTTCTTCAGTCACAAGATCATACATCGTCTCGAAGGAACGACAGGCAGGGGCGGCGATGCCCGGGCCATTTGCACGTTCTACAGGGATACCCCGGCAGAGGCCTACATGTTCGAAACCAGGACGGGCTACAGGCGCACCTTCAAGCTGGTAGTGCTTAAACAGGTCGGTCCGGGCTGGCAGATTGCCCGCACGCGCGACCTGCACCCGATATGGATCACGCCGGACAAGATGACTGTTAAGCACAGGTTCAAGTCGGAACTATCCGGGCTGCGCGTGACTGATTCAATAAAGGATCTTGGCAATTTGATGCTTGGCGATTGAGGGGAAATAATTACTCGGAAAGTATTCAGCATTCAGTCCGGAGTCAGAATGAAAAACCAATCTAAGTTAAGCAGGCACGCTAAAAACAGTCGGGAAGTCATTCATTTTGAATTCTGACTCCTGACTACTGACCTGTTACGAGGGGAATTGAATTATGGCAAAGATTATTTTTCTGGCAGGACCGATGAACGGCAGCGAACTCGATTTGATTCCGGATCATATCACCATAGGGCGCAGACCCGAGGCCGACCTGTCCTTGCCGGACGACGCTGTTTCTAGTGCACATGCCGAGTTCCGCTTTGACCACGAAGGATGGCGTCTGTTTGACCTGCAGAGCTCCAACGGGACGTTTGTCAACGGCAGCAAGATACGCTCGCACTTGCTTGCCGACTCTGATGTCGTTCAAATTGGAGAAACTCAATTCGAGTTCCAGGGTGATGGGGCTGCTCCGGAAGCGGATGCCGCGCCGCAGGCGGCTTCACCCGAGACAGCGGATTCGCGCCCAAAGCCAAAGCCGAAACCGAAACCGGCTACGGAAGTTCCCGTGGCAAACAAGGACGATGTGGAACTTGTGACAAGGATGAAAGACCGCACCGATCTTATCAGGCATGAGATGGCGAAGGTCATCATAGGGCAGCGTGACGTGGTGGACCAGGTGCTCATGTGCATTGTCGCGAACGGGCACGCGCTGCTGATAGGGCTGCCTGGCATGGCCAAGACGCTGATGGTCCGCACCCTTGCCACCGTTCTGAATCTCCAGTTCAAAAGGGTGCAGTTCACTCCCGACCTGATGCCAACGGACATCATAGGCACCGACGTGCTGGAAACGAACCAGAGCACTGGCGAGAAGGAGTTCCGCTTTCTGAAGGGTCCTATCTTCTGTAACCTGCTGCTTGCCGATGAGATCAACCGGACGCCGCCCAAGACACAGGCTGCGCTGCTCGAGGCCATGCAGGAGAAGAGGGTGACATCGGGCAATACCACATTCACGCTCGAGGCGCCGTTCTTCGTGCTCGCCACGCAGAACCCGATCGAGCAGGAGGGCACCTATCCACTGCCGGAAGCGCAGCTCGACCGCTTCATGTTCAACATCTGGGTGGACTATCCAGGCGCCGAGGAGGAGGAGGAGATCGTGGGATCCACCACGAGCGGCGGGGGCGGCAAGCCCGAGCCGGTGCTTACCCGCGAAGAGATACTTCAGATACAGGACGTGGTCAGCAAGATCCCGGTTTCCGAGCATGTGATCAAGTACGCGATCCGAATGGTTCGTGCGACCCGCCCGACAAATCCCGACGCCCCCGAGATAACGAAATCATTCATATCAACAGGCGCCGGTCCGCGCGCCGGGCAGTACCTGATCCTCGCAGCCAAGGCCATGGCCGTGCTCGAAGGTCGTATTCACGTGAGCTGCAATGATATCCGCCGCGCCTGTCTGCCGGTTCTGCGTCACCGCATTCTGACCAACTTCGCGGCTGACTCCGAGGGCAAGACCCCGGTTGTTCTGATCGAGGAGCTGTTGCGCATCGTGGAGGAGCCGTCGGATAAGGATTATGAGGAGAAATAGCGGCCCACTGTCATCCGCGCAGACATTTCTCCATACTGTCCGACAAGCCCAAGAGGAAGGCATCCTGGCCGAACCGCTCGGCATGAGCGCGAATTGCGGCTGAATCCCATTTCGTTGACGAACACTGCTCGACCGCGCGGATGAGAGCATCCTCCGTCTGCTCATGGAAGAGAACCCCGGTTTCCCGGTTTTTCACAGTTTCCAGCGCGCCGCCGCGCGCATAGGCCGCGACGGGACGTCCGCACGCCATTGCCTCCAACGGGACGATTCCGAAATCCTCTTCCCCCGGGAAGATCAGCATCCGGCACTCGCGGTAGAGATCGCGGATGCGCTCATCGGGGAGCCAGCCCGTGAACTCAATGTTCGGAGCGGCAGCCGCGCGCAGTCTGTGCTCCTCGGATCCGACGCCCGCTATCACTAGGCGTCTGCCGGTTCGGGAATAAGCGTGGACCGGCAGGTCTATCCGCTTGTAAGGGGTAAGCGCCGACACTACCAGGTCAAATGGCTCCCTGCTGCCGGCTGTTCCTGATTCTGCTTCCGGGCAGGGAGTCCAGAATCCGGTATTCACGGGTGGGTAGACTATGTCCGATTCCCGTCTGTAGAAATCGTGGATGCGCCGCTGAACATGCAGGCTGAGCGTCACGAACCTGTCCACGCTCGCGGAGGAAGATCGGTCCCACGTCCGGAGCGCTGAAAGCACGGGCTTTAAAGCGAACTTCTTGAGCAGATTCGTTCCGAAATACTCCTCGTAGAAAAGCCAGGCGTATCTCATTGGCGTGAAGCAGTAGCATAGATGCCGCGCGCCTTCCGGCGGCCGCAGTCCCTTGGCCACGCAGTGGCTCGTGCTGATCAGGAGCTCGGCGCGTGCTGGCCGTATGGAACGCATGGCGGCGGGAAAGAGAGGAAGAAAGCGCCTGTAGTGCCGCTCAATGCCCGGTATTCGCTGCAGGGGAGACGTTACAATATCGTGGCTGTTGATAGTGTCCGATATCGCGGCTCGGTTATGGATGAGAGTGTAGACCGGTGCGTCCGGAAAGGCGCGGCAGAGGAGCTCAAGAACCCGCTCGCCGCCGCGCATGCCTGTGAGCCAGTCATGGCAGAGCGCCACTTTCAGTCGGCCCCATTTATTCTGAAAAGCTTTCATCTTAAATCCGCCAGTCAAGATTTTTCTTTGTGACAGGATAACATGCTCTACTGCAAGGGGTTGCGTCAGAAAGTAGTTTTGCCTGATAGGTGAAACTGATTTCTGATGCAACATATTGATCTCCAGGATATTCATCCTGTCCATCTTGTCGAACTGCTCTTTCCAGGTTACTACTCAGGTCATGCGCAAGAAATGCGGCGGGACAGGCCCGACTCTCTTTGAGGTCGGGACCGCCCTACCATTATTGTTCCTGGTAGGGCCGCCCCGACCTCCCGGAGAGTCGGGGCCTTGTGCGGCCGTCAAACATTGGGCGACTGAGTAGTTACCTTTCTAGGTTCATTCGAGCGCCTTACTGTAAGCCAAAAGGGTGAGCCTGGCCGTCTCTGCCCACGTGTAGTTGGCGGCACGACGAAGGCCGTGCCCGGCCATGTCGCGGGCAAGTGCCGGGTCGGAGAGAACCGATCGGATGGCGTTGGCCATTCCCGTTATATCGTCCGGATGAACCTGTATGGCGGCGTCTCCGGCGACCTCGGGCAATGATCCGCCGTTGCCGCATATCACGGGAGTTCCGCAGGCCATCGCCTCTACCACGGGCAGTCCGAATCCCTCGTAGCGCGATGGCAGCACGAAGACATCTGCCTTCCGATACTCGCCCAGGAGCTGTTCGTCGGAAACATAGCCGAGCCAGTCAATATCTGCGGAGACACCAAGTGATTCGGCCAGTCGCGAAGCCTCGGGATAGCGGGGATCGGGGGACCCGGCGACGCGCAGGCGGACCGGGAAAGGCGCGGACTTCCGCACGACGGCGAATGCCTGGACCAGGCCGATCAGGTTCTTGTACGGGTCCGGCCGTCCGACCCACAGCACGGTCTTTGAAGCGCTTTTCGATGCTTCCCTCATCTCCGGCGAAAACGATGGCGAAACACCGACAGGTATTGCCAGCACCTTGTCCGTCCAGTCCTCATGAATGTGAAGATGGCTGATCACGTCCATCCTGGAGCACTGACTATCGGTTATGATCACATCCGACCTGCGCCCGATCTCGCGCATGAGCAGTCGGTAGATCGGAAAAAGACGCCGCTTCTTCGATCGTGGCGCGTATTCCGGAAATATCAGCGGTATCAGGTCGTGGATCGTCGTGACGCAGCGGATGCGGCCGGGGCGCTTTGCAGGAAATGCGGCAAGCGGGATCATGTAGTTGGTCGAATGGAAGATATCCAGCTGTCGGGCGCGCAGGATCGCAGGGAGCCTGAACTGATTAGCGGGGGAGAAGAGTCCGAAGTTCAGCATGATGCATTGGAAGTTAGCGGCATCCTTCGCGCCGGTTTCGGATAAAGTGCGGGCCGCGAGAACTTCGTCGTTGAAGAAAAGGCTGTAGCTGTTACGGGAATCCAGCTTGGCGAGGCCTCTGATCAGCTCTCGTGTGTAGACCCCGATTCCGGAGAGTTCCTTGAATATCCATCTAGCGTCAATGCCTATTCTCATGATCCCGCCTGCCTGTAGACTTCCCATGTTCTTCTCGCCGTTTCGCTCCAAGTGTAAAGCGCTGCCCGTGCGCGTCCCTCGCGGGAGAGCCGCTGTCTGGTGTCGTTATCGCCAAGAAGCCGGATGATCGCGGATGCCCAGTCCCCGGAGGAATTGACTGGAAGCAGCAGCGCGGCGTCTCCGAGCACCTCCGGCAGGGAGGCGGCCGACGATGCTATCACCGGCGTCCCGCAGGCCATTGCCTCGAGCGGCGGCAGCCCGAATCCCTCGTAGAGGGATGGAAAGAGAAAGATTTCAGCTCCCGAATAGAGCGCAGGCAGGTCGGCATCTGGAACATATTCAATATACCTTATATCCCCGGCGCGCGGGGATGATTCAATGCGCTGGAATATGGATGAGCATTTCCACCCCTTCATGCCCGCCAGTACGAGGCATCCGTCGAAGTCAGTCGCCTGTTCGAAGGCGGAAACAAGGAACTCGATATTTTTCCTTGGTTCAATCGTGCCGACGGCCAGCAGGTAGGGACGGTCCAGGCCCGTCATTCGGCGGAGCCTGTCAACAGCATCTGGCAGCGCCGGAGTGAAATGAGCTGCGAGCCCGAGGTGCACGGGGAATATCCTTGAGCGGTCCGTGTGAAGGCGGCTGGCGATCTCGTCGGCGCTGAATGACGAATCGGTTATTATGGCGTCGGCGCGGCGGACCGTGTCGTGTATTCTTGATGTAAGCCACTCGAGATTCCTGGATTCGGCGAATTGCGGGAATGCGAGGAAGCTGACGTCGTGGATTGTCACCACCGCGCGTCCTCGGCGCAAGGGTGGGATTATGAAGTTTGGAAAGTGGTAGAGATCGGCCCGGCCGGCAAGAAGATCGAATGGCGGAAATTGGAGGAGGTTCCAGCTCTTCTGCATAAACCTGCCCGGACACCAGCGAACGGACTTCTCCTCGGCGCCCTGCACGTTGAAAGACATTC
This sequence comes from uncultured Verrucomicrobiota bacterium, assembly GCA_964458525.1. Classification (GTDB taxonomy): domain Bacteria; phylum Verrucomicrobiota; class Kiritimatiellia; order JAAZAB01; family JAAZAB01; genus CAYWJE01. The sequence goes on along the minus strand of CAYWJE010000006.1, from coordinate 651 downwards.
CTTGCCGATGGAAGTCAAAATAGAAAAGCAGTAAGGAATCGCTGCCCCTGTATGCCGCCAGGTGTTCCGCGAGGGATCGCGTGTAGCGTCCGACCCCGGCACGCTGTCCCAGCGCTGGCTGAATATCCATGCAAATTTTCAACAAGGCACCTTGCACTGTTGAGGCTCTTGCTAAACTCTGTTTCAATCCAGTCGGGGTGAAACACGCTCATCCAGGTTTCACGCAAAACCTCTATTTCCAGAACTGGAGGGACGACTTTCATGTCGCCCGCGGATATTTCGCAAGAGCCTCTGTTGTTATTTCAAATTGACTCGTAGTGAATATTCTAGTATAAAATTTTGTTTTCTCAACTCTATTGAGCAATCTATTTAAATGCGAGAGAACTTATAACCGGTTCTTAAAAAAAGGTGTTAAGAAAAAAAGAGGAACATTAGGGCGTGTTGCCCAAATCGAGATTCCTCGACTTCGCTCGGAATGACACACTTAACACCCTCGCTTTTCCTAAGAAATTGTCATGCTGAGCCCTTCGACCAGGCTCAGGACAGGCCTGCGAAGCATCTCGCCGAAGGCGCGTTTTCGATTTGGGCAACACGCCGATTATAGCCACAAAAAGTCGCAAGAAGTCACAAAAAGGGTTCGAAAAGTTGCTA
>CAYWJE010000005.1:0-31489 GCA_964458525.1 uncultured Verrucomicrobiota bacterium | reverse complement strand
CATGGCTCAGGTCACAAACTTCGATATGCAACTTGCAGAGCATTTGATAAACCTCTTAACTTCTTAACATCTTCTTTAAGGATGCCGGGTGTTCTCACTGATACACCGACCCACTGACTCACTGATTCAGGTATCACGTCTGCTTCTTGCGTGTTTTCATCGCCGCCATGAACAACGCGAAGAACACAAGCATGGCGCCCGCCGAGATCAGCCGTCCAACACCTGTCGCCGGTGCGGCGTAGTATGTGATCGTCATTGGCGCATCGGGCTCAACCTGCAGGTCGCGCCCGAATTCGAGCCGCCGCCCGCTTTCCGGAACCGTGACCCTGATTGCCTGGTCCACCCCGGCCGCAGCTTCCTGTTGACGAAGCAGCCTCTCTGACAGCATTCGCAGGCTGGTGTCCTCCTTGCTGGAGATTTCCGCCTGCTGCTGCCGCGCCTGCTGCATTTGCGGCGCAGGCTGGTCAAGCTGGATGTTCTGGGACTGACGCACGGCGTTCCTGCGGTCCACGAGGCCCACGACGGCCTGCTCCTGGATCAGGTTGTGGTACTGCACGCGCGCGTCCTCGTTCAGGTCGCTCTGACCGTGGGAGTAGTTTATCGCGGATTCGAGCGATCTTTTCGCCAGCTTCTGCTTGCCCTGCTTCGCGTATTCCTCGCCCTTGGCCATGACGGTCTTCGCCTTCTGGAGGTCCTCGCTCACGCGCCTCTGGGCAGTTATTCGATAGTCGGATGCCTCGAATCCGGAGAGGCGCTGTCTGTTTCCCGCGTCAACGAGCTCAAGCGTTCCTCCGAACCTGTGGTAGAGCCGGTTGGGGAGGACGTGGAGAGTCCACGTTATATCCATGAGCGGCAGGTCGAGCCTGGGTCCTTCGAGGTTCCATCTGAACCCGTGTTTTTCCGCGGCGCTCTCGTACAGGAACTCAACTGAGGCCGGTTCTCCGGATTCCACCGCCTCGAGCGGGATGCGGTATGCGCCGTCCTCGCGCGACGGGGCGGCCGCTCTGCCGTTGACGAAGGCGGACCACAGCCGCGAGTTCTTCCCCGGCAGCGTGATCATCAGGAAGCGGAGATGCCCCACGTTCATCTGCAGGTTCACCTGGGTCAGCATTTTGCCGTCATCGGATACGACCGATGTGAGGCGAGTCTCTGTTACCTGCGCTGGCAGCGCGTCCGCCGATTCGTGCCTGATCACAGAGAGTGGAAGCCTGTAGTCCGGCTGTATGGTCCGGTAGCACAGGATGGCGTCCGACAGGTCGCCTGCCCCGAAGGCGGCTGGAATCCCGCGCGATTCCTCGGGCTTCAAGCCTTCCAGTTCCCCTGTCGGCCTGATCTGCACGCGTCCGTCCGACATGACTGCCAGGTAGCCGCGCGGGGTGTCCGTGTTGACCGGCAGCAGGGGGGTGAGTGTGACCTCGCCCGTGCCCGGGTCGAACGGAACCTGGTAGGCTGCGGCGAGGCTGTAGCTGTTCTCCACCTTGTTGTGCAGCGTCACCTGCCATATTCCCCTGGCCGGATCCGAGACCTGCACTTTGGCGATGTCCGCGCCGGAGATAGATAACAGCGTATTGGTGTAGGGCGCCTGGAGGCGGAACACCTTGCAGCCTGCGTTCTCAATCCGGTAGCGCAGGTAGCAGCGGCCCTTAAGCATACCCTCCGAGATGTCAACTCTCTGCAGCATCTCGGGCTTGATGACGGGCATGAGCACTTCGGCCTTCAGCAAAATAGTCCATTCCGGACGGAGAAGCGAGAACGCGAGCGCGCCCTGCTGCTGTATGCCCAGCTCGCGCGGATTGATCTCGCTAACTCCCTCCCTCCTGATGGTGGTGAGCCGCACCCCGCGCTCGCCGGACACCACCAGCGTGCCAGTGTGCTTAACCGCGCCGGAACATTTAACGCGCGGCGCGGCAATGGTCTCCTCTATGCCCTTTTCCATCCGTGCCAGCACGAGGTTCAATACGCGTGCGCCAAGCGCGGGCTTGTTGAAGTGAACGATGATCCCGTGCTCCTCGTCCTTGATCTCGTCCCAGTGGCTCACGTCCTCGCCCGTCAGGCTCTCGAGGTCGAAGCCGTCCGGTATATCCAGCCTGAGGGAGAATACGCCGGACTTGGCGATGGTGACCCTCAGCTGTGTGGCCAGGACAATCCGCTCATCGGCTATTGAGAGAGAGCCCTTTTCCTCCACGCGTATTTCCGGCAGGACCTGCTCAACCTTCACGATCGCGCCGGCCGGAAGCTGGTGATAGCGGAAGGCGCGGCGCAGCGGGGCCCGTAGCAGAGATTCTGCGGAAGGCGCAGCCTCCGGCGCAAAATCCGAAATGTTCATCGCGTTGAGCCCGTCGCGCGGGTTAACGACTATCTGCACCGTCTCGGGCGCGGCCAGGGCAACGGCGCCGCGCTGCCGGGCCGCATCCTGGACGAGCGGCGCCCCTATCTCGGCGCTGTAGGGGAGCCCCTCGTAGGGCGTCTGTGTTGCCAGCACGAGACTGTAGGCGCCGCTCGCGGGGTTCTTGAGAATCGCCTCTACGGCGCGGGCCGCCGGGTCGAACCGCCATGTCCCGATTCCCTCGCCGGAAACCGAGGTGACGTTCATGGGCTCGGGTACGGAAATGAGAAGCTTCCTGATCTCGCCCTGTGCGATCTGGTAGCGGACGAGGTGCGACCCATTGACCACGCCGGGCTCGAAGGTGAACAGCGAGTTGACCTCGGCGAAGAAGACGGTCTGCTCCTGCTCGGTTTTTCTCATCTGCGGGCGCCACGTGAAGGAAACGGCCGACTCTGCTCCGAACAGCGCCTCGGTCGTTACTCCCGGCTCATCATCGGCGGTCTTGCAGTAGACGGCGGTATCGGAGCGGACATCCATGCCGCTCTCCGGCAGCTTGAGGATAAACCTGTTTTTCAGCCGTGGCGGCAGGCGCAGGAGAATGGTCCACTGTCCGTTCACTTCCCTGATAGGTGCTTTGAATGAGAACTTGGCGCGGTATTCGTCACTCCGCCCGGCCTCGATCGTGTAGCCGCCAGGTCCGGCGCTGATGGAGAGATTGCGTGAGTCGCTGCTCTTGAAATCAGTCAGGACGCAATCGGGGGGCAGGATGATCCCCGACGTTGGATCTGTGACGCGGCAGACAAGCTCCATTTCCACCACCACGCTCTTGTCGGCATCGCGTACTGTTTCGGGAGCGGTGATGACGCCGTCGATTGTCTCGATTTCCATGTACGGAATCGCGGGCAGCAATGCCGGGGGCAGCAATGCCACGGGCCGGGGCGGCGTCGAGGCCTTCTGCGCCATCGCGCGTGGCGCGGAAAATATGAGCGCGCAACTCACGGCGGCAAGCAGGAGCAATATGCATGGCAGCCCGGCCATGCCGCTGTTTCCCGGGCCAGGCCCGGCTGGCTCCGGAGCGGATTTATCGAAGGGGGAAATGTCGGACCCCTCCGCCCAGTTGCGGGCTGCCCTGCGCCGCCTGCCGGCGTTCAGTGCGAGCTTGAGCAGGAACAGTGCGCAGAGTACGGGCGGAACCAGGGTCAGCAATCCCACGAGAACGATACGTCCCATAGTGAGTTGGGCAAGCCCGACCACGAGGAACATCAGCGCCAGCGCGCGGGCCGTCGTTCTGACCCCGGCGCGGGCGCGTCCGGAAGTGAGCAGCACCACGATGGCGGCGAGCAGGCTCAGCGTCAGCGTCGCCGGGCTGGCCGAGGCGCCGAGCCAGGCAGGCGCCAATCGCAGCGTGAGAAAGAGCGGCTGGTCTTCCGGGAGGCTCACAACCCGGCTGAAGGTTATGCTGCGCGGGTTGATGATGGGTGTTAGCAGTTCGTTCATAATTTCGTTGATGAGCGATCCCGATCCGGGTCCGGCGAGGAAAAAGAAGAGCGCCGGTATCCCGCCGATCACGAGAATGGCTATTGTCATGGCGGTGCTGCCGGAACGCCATGCCGCGAACCATGTGATCGCGAAGAGGACTACGGCAAGTATGAGCCTTCCCGGTGCCCCGGAAATCAGCGCGCCGTAAGCGCGCACTACTGCCAATACCGTCGCGCCGAGCGCGCCCGCCGCGGGCGCCCGGTCGCGGACCACGTTGCCGCCCGTGCCGCAGACCGATAGGGATTCGGGCAGGTTGACCGTCCAGCGCGTGAATGGGGCGGGGGATTGAAGAATCGCGGGGGCCCGCATGAGAATGCTTCCGCCCATTGCGCCCGGCTGGCCGTGGTTCTGTGCATAGACTACCGACACCTGGATGGGGGTGTTCAGGTCGCGCGGACGCGGAACGGGTACGAGCAGCTTGACTCCATCCTGCAGCGCCGAAACATCAACGCGCCTTCCGTCCGCCTCGATAATGCTCGATGACCATAGCTTCGCGTTTTCGGGCAGGCTCAGTACGAGGTACTGACCGGAGGCGTTCTTTACGAAATATGTTGCCGTTGACACCGTCTCGCCGTCCCGGCTGATATCCGTCTGTAGCGACACATGATCGGCAACCTGGCTGAGCATCGGCTCGGTCTCGTAGCGTGTGGCGGCGGTGTTCACCAGGTGCGGCTTCTGGACGTACTTATAGCTGGCGAGAAACGGGTCCTTCACGAGCAGCGCGTAAGCTTCCGGAACCTCGTTGCGGTCAATGCGGATTACCGACGGATCGCGCGACAGTTCTTCGATCTTCAGTCCGGTCGCGCTGGATGCCACTATGTAGCCGGTTTCACTCTCCGTCTCCCCGGTCCGCACGCCGCCCATGCTGATTTCGCCGCCCGCGTAGTTCACCGGCCTGTCGTACGAGACGAGCAGTGTGTAATCGCCCATGATCTTCTCCTGGAGCGACACCTTCCAGAGACTATTCGTGTGTTCCCAGCCGCGCACGTCTCGTCCGGTGAATTCGACGTTCTGATATTCTTCCGGTATCGTGAGGCTGAATTCCCTCATGGGCGCGCCGCTCACGTGGTAGGTGATGAGCGCGCTGCCGTAGAGCGCGCCGTCGCCCAGCGCGAGCAGGTGAAAGACCTCGGAGTGGACCACGGGCCGTGTGCGCTCGATCTCCACTGTGCCGGTCCACGATGCGTCCTTGAAGCGGAATGCGAGCTGTGCGTCCGGCACTCGCATGGGGGTGGAGCCGGTGTGTACCTCTATCAGGCCGGCCGGTTTTTCGACCTTGAGACGGAGCCCCTTCTCGCCGGACATCACCAGGTAGCCGCGCTCCGACTTGGCGTCCCGCACGCTGAACCGTGGCAGCGTGAAGACTGCGGCCTCCGCGCCGAGCGAGTGTTCGAGCCTAAGGTCAACAAGCGTCCGCCCGAGCACTGCGTTCCGGAAATACACGCGGATGATCCTGGCCGCGGCCTCGTCGCGCACGTCGTAGTCGGCGATGTCTGCTCCGGTCACTCCGGCTGCCGTCCATGCGGGGTCGGTGATGAAGGCCGCCTCCCGGGCCGGCGCATCGCGCACGTCGAGCTCGACAGAGGCGTGCAGCGCGGCGTCGTTATCAACCACGGAGAGCACGAGCCGGCTGTCTGCCGTGAGCGCCGTGACTATGTCGTCAGCCTCGATGGTCAGGACGAATGGCATGCCTGCGAACTGGTATGTGAAGGGGCGGCGCTGCGGGAGCACACGCTCTGCGGCGTCTGCCTTTTCCCGCTTGATGAGCGGGAACAAGGCCTGATCAACCTGCGTGAGGCCCGGCGCCTGGATCACGAGTATCTTGATGGCGCTGTCCGTGCCCACCGTGAGGAACCCGTTCGCCCTGATGACGTCGCGCGGGGTGAATACAGGCAGATCGAAACTGCACGGGAACTCGGGGAGCATCATCTCGCCGTTGATGCGGAGCGCGTACAGTGTCTCCTGGTGACGGTTGAGAGCCACCGAGAGCACAGGCTGGTCAGGGTTGGCGCGGTCAATGCTCCAGTCCTGGATGTCCTCGCCGTTGACCTGCGTGATGTTCACGTCCGGCGGCAGTGCAACCAGCAACTGGTTCAGGCTGCCCTGGAGGAGGCGGTAGTTCAGGATCACATCCATGTGCAGCGCTCCGACTCCGGCCACTGCTATCATGTTGGCCTCGCATTCGACAACGCGCTCGGCTTCGAGCTTCTTGATCTCGGGCTTCCAGCGCATGACGAAGCGGCGCCCGACGCCCAGGTAGGCGGTGGCCAGCGTCTTTCCGTCCTTCATCTTCTCCTTCTTGACGCTCAATGCCCCGGGAAAATTGATCTCGAGGTCGTCCCTGTCGCAGATAAGTCTCACCTGGCGCACGCTGGCGGGCGGGATATCGAAGCTCACGCTGCGCCAGTCGCCCTCGCGCGCGGGCTGGCCCGCAAATTCGAACTGAACGGAATGAACGCGCCTTCGATCGGTGGTGAGCCAGTAGCAGTTAGCGGAATAGCTGAGCTCGGCGCCGCGCGGCAGGCGTCCGCCGCGGTACGCGGTGTTCCCGGATACCAGTGGGATGGAGGCCGGCGAAGTGTGCGTTTCGGCCTCGAACTGCATGTTGAAGAGCACATTCTCGTCGTCAATCGCGCCCTCGATGATGATGTGGCTGATCGTGAACTGTGGCGCGGGCCGGGGCGCCGGTTCCACTTCGGAGCAAAAAGAGAGCGTTGACACGGCGAAGAGCGTCGCAAATATGGCGATAAGTGTTACGGCAGGTCTCGTTGAGTATGTTTTGTTCATTGTTCCTCTCTTTGTGTTTCTATTCACTTCTCTCTGAATACTCAGACTGATCAAGAACGGTCGGCAACACCTGCCCGCAGTGCTTGCGCACAGGCGCTGCAGGCGGGTGCCGACCCTCCCATAAAAAAGCCAAATACGGTGTGGGAGGGACGGCATTCTGCCGTCCGCTGTTATATTTAGATGCACAGAAAAATCTGACGGTATGCCATCAGAGGCCATCCCTATCCTCGAACCTGGGCGTGAGCCCAGTTTGCGTGAGGCGCAGGAGTTCCCGGATTCGCATGTCGAGGTTTAGGTCCAGGGCAACGGGACGCAATGCCCGCGCCACATCCTCGAACGTGCTGCCCGCCGCGTAGGGGCTACCCCTGAGTATCTCGGCGAAATGGGCTGCGCATGCCGCGAGTCTGAACCGCGGGTCCATGTCGGCAAAGGTCTTTCCGGTGGAGGACGGCATGATCGGACGCTCGATTTCCTCCATGAGCCCGGTGAGCTCGTTCCGGCAGCGGATGCGGACCACGCCTATCGGCTCGCGCGCGTCGTCGCCCTTGATTTCGAGCTCGTAGAGCGCCGTGGCCGACTGACCCGATCCGATTTCGCCGGCGTCAACGCTGTCGTCCCTGAAATCCTCCTTCTTGAGCTTGCGCGTTTCGTAGCCGAGCTGACGGTAGCGCGCCACGCGGGCGGGATTGAACTCGACCTGTATCTTCACGTCGCGTGCTATGATGTTCACCGTTGCTGCCAGCTCGTCCACCATCACGCGCTGCGCCTCTTCCATGGAGTCAATGAAGGCATAAACTCCGTCGCCCTTGTTCGCGAGCGCTTCCAGCATCGAGTCGTTGTATGAGCCGAATCCGAACCCGAAAACGGATAGCGTGATGCCGTGCCGCCGGTATTCGGCCACGGCCTCGAGGATCATGTCGGCCGAGGTGGAGCCGAGGTTGGCCATGCCGTCGGAAATCAGCATAACGCGGTTGGCCGCTGCGCCGTTGAAGCCGCGGGCGGCTACGGAGTAGGCGAGGGCCATGCCCTCCTCGAGCGACGTCGAGCCGGAGGTATGTATGCTCTCAATCACCCGGATTATGGCCTGCTTGTCGGCTACCGGGGTGTGGGGGAGCACGAGCCGAGCCCGCGAGTCGAATTGCACGATGGCCACCATGTCGGCCGGGTCGAGGCGGTCCACCATGCGGACCAGCGCCTGGCGCGCGATTCCGAGCCGGTCGGGCGTGGCCATGGATCCCGATGTGTCAATCAGGAGGGTGAGATTGGCCTTCTTCTTTTCCTCGCGCCCCAGTACGCGGCCCTTGACTCCTATCTTGAGGAGTTGAAGACCGCGCCCGAAGGCGGATTCCCCGCAATCGGCGTGGATTGCGAAGGTGCTGCTGGCCGGCGGCGCGTAGTTGTAATCAAAGAAGTTCACGAATTCCTCCGTGCGCACGCTCTCGGGTGGTGGCGGGAGTCCGCGCAGAAGGTGGTTGCGCGCAAGAGTGTAGGATGCGGAATCAACGCCGAGTGAGAAGGTGGAGAAGGGCTGCTCCGCGACCGTCACGAACGGGTTCACTCCGATGGCCCGTCGCACCGGCTCCGGCGGCTGCTCCCTGGCCTCGTCCGAGGGCTCTTCGGGTGTGCGTTTGGGAAGGGTTTTTGGAAGGAATTGAGTGTACTTCTGATAGCGTATGAGCATGTGTGTAACGATATTGATTCCGAACTTGTATGCATCGACAACCATGGAGGCCGCCGGAATTTCGTTTGTCGAATCCGGCGCCTGGGTTTGCTGTTCCGCCGCGGATGACGAAAAATCAAGGCGGTTGCTCTTGTCCAGCCTGTAAGTCAATAGGCGCCCGTAATTGTTAGGCGTGTAGAGCACGGCCAGTTCATCGGAGATATTGATCACCTCCAGCGGGGCGCGCGCGTTGTTCCAGCCGGGCGGAAGCCCTAGCCTGCTGTAAAAGCTGTCGAATAAGGGATGCTCTTCTCCGATTATCTCAAAGTTTCGATCGGGTATCACGCGTGTGAATTCACGCCTGATAGCATTGGCAAAAGGAGAGTCGGGACTCGTGTCCGCATTGTCCACCCATATCGCTCCGCCCATCATTAGATAGTCGCGCAGGTTCCGCACTTCCCGGTTATCCAGCGTGAAATCGCGATCGCCGGAAAAGAAAACAAACGGGGGCTTGAGTGTGAACAGCTCTTCTGAGCCGATATCCAGCGGTTCAAGTGTGATGGCTGCTTTTATCCGGTCGCTGGACCATTCTCGTATCTGGCGCAAGAGGTTAGAAAGCGCGCCCTGATTGCACTTCCTGTTGCCATCTTGATATTGCGCCTGGAAGAGAGTAAACTCCGCGTTAACTTGGTGGGCGGATCTGTGGTCCTGCACCTTCCAGCCTTCTTGAAAATCGCGCACGGCCATGAGCCGGGCGATCCGCGCTACATCTATCTGCTTGGAGAGATCCGTATGTACCTTAATGTCGCTCGGGCTGATTTGTGGCGTCACCATCGGAGTGGGCGTTCGGACAAAACTGGATGGAGCGTCAACCGTCAACCTGGCAACTGTTGATTGCGCGGTCGGAGTTGTTGCCACAACCTCCTCCTCTTTGACTTCAGCAGCCTTGTATTCTTCCTGACGGGGCGCCGCGCGCCGCGATTGAATCGGTTTGACGGGAGCGACTGCGGACGGTGCCGGCTCGTGCTGGCGCAATGTTCCTGCGGCGCCCGCGTCCGCTCCCGCGAGATCTTTACGGACACTTTTCTCCGCGTCCATGGCGGTTTGGGCATATGCGCGGTCGAATGGTTGTTCATTATCATAATATACCCGTTCATTAACTGTAATCCCGCTCTCGCCTGATGGAATGGATGCTGGCATTGTTGCGACGGATAAGGATGCACGCTGGTCCCGCGCTGATACGCACCATGAAAAGGATTCTGACTCGCTTGAGGCTGAGCATCCTGCATCGCTGTCTCTCAGTTCTGCAAGCTGACGATCAAGTTTGTCAGCTTCCGGAGTTCCATCCTGAACCCATAATCCTTGCCCGGCTATCTTGACGACATTTCTTCCGCCTTTTGAGGAGCTCACCAACACCGGTTGATCGCCATCAGAGTCGCTGCTGGAAAAGTATTCTATGGGTTCACCCGAGACCGGGCTGACCAAGTCTTCCGGACGTATTTTCCCTTCTTTAACCAATGTGTCCAGGGAGACTGGGAAATTGGGCCTGAAACTGTCGGCCGGATTCAATCCCCAAGCGGCAGCTTCCTTCCAGAGCCCGTTCAAGTGTGAGAGGTCATTCACTCGCCTGGCGCCCTCGCGCACACTCGCGAGATTTGGCAGCAAAAGTCCTGATAGGACCACAGCAAGAAAGCAAGCCGCGATTCCGTAGCCGAGCAAACGGCTCATAACTGGATTTGAGAACTTCGCTGCAGCGACTTTTATACGATGACGCCAAAAAGCCCTCATTATTCTCTTAACGCTTTTTTCCGGCAATGCCTTTGGCATGCCTGCATTGGCGGTCAGGCTGTCGGTCATGATTCGGAGCGCGGCGCGTAGTTCATCGGCCTCGGCGCGGCATTTCCCGCAGGTTTGAAGGTGTGCGCGCAGCTCGGCTTCCTGCACGGGATTCAATTCGTTCAGCAGACTGGATGTGAGAAGTTCCTTCGTTTGCGCACAGTTCATGAGGCACCTCCCCGGTCCGCGAGGCCGGCGTTTTCCAGGCGATCGGCGATTTTTTTCACTGCATGGTGCAGGATGCAGCCGATGTTGCCTTCGGTGCGGCCGGTGACCTGGCTGATTTCCCGGTAGGACAGACCCTCCTGGAGTCGGAGCAGGACCACCTGCCGTTCCTCGGGGCCGAGCCGACGCAGCTGTTCGAGAGTTGATTGGAGCTGCTCGGCGTTTTTCGCTGCTTTGTCCGCAACACCGTCTTTCGCTGTGCGCCGTTCCTCGGCATCGCGCTCGTGAAGATGCTGCAGCCTGCTCTCGCGGCGTATGTGGTCAACGGCCAGATTGTGCGCCACGCGGTAGAGCCATGGCCGCAGGTTGGGCCCGGCATGGGCGCCATTCCGCCAGATATGGACAAGCTTCATGAAAGTCTCCTGCACGATATCCTGGGCGTAGGCGGAATTGTTCAGAAGCCGCGTAACGTAGCGCAGGAGAGGCGCCTGGTAGGTAGTGAGCACCTCGTCGAAAGTCCAGCCGTCGCTGCCGACGGCCGGCGGGACTATCTGCCCGGTCGTATCCATCGCCCTCCCATCGCTCATAACGCCCTTTACCCTTTAAACGCATGCCGGAAGACAAATCTTCAGGAAAACTGCTGACGAGCCCTGTACTAGGGCGCGCTTAGCTGCGCCCATATCTAAAATCTGTGCTCACATAAATTGCGGGTTGCACGGGCGGCTCCCGCCAAGGCACTGGAAGAGTTTGAGCGGTGAGAGAACCCGTCAGGGCACTATAATTTCACTTGGCGACTCGCCCTGCAGCGCGTCAATAACCTGCGGACCGAGAACTATGGCGCGCTCGATCGATACGATGGGGCTCAGTATTGTGGTCAGGCGCGACATGAACCGTTCCACATTTGCTATCTGGCGCGGCGGGGCATAGATGATATCTCCATTCTGGAGAGATGGATTCTGAAACACGCCCTCATCCGAAATAAGGCGCTTGAAATTCAGGTTCACTGCCGTCACGATTGGAACACCTTCCTTGACCCTGATCAGTAGTATGTTGTCTTCATTCGCGTCCTGCGTGAACCCGCCTGCTCTAGCAACGGCTTCCCATGCCTGTGTTGGCTGTTCCATAACGAGACTGCCGGGAGATTTAACTTCGCCGAGGATTAACACTTTGCGGCTTCTGATGTCTGAGAGGCTGATATCAACCTGGGGCTCGATGATGAACTCCGACAGGCCGGAAGCAATGCTTTCACGGAATTGGGAGAGCGTCATTCCCCCTGCGCGCACCGTCCCGATAAGCGGGTAGTTGATATTGCCGTTAGGGTCAATCGTGAGATCTCTGCTGAGATCGGTATGCCGCCACACGGTGACGGTCACTTCGTCGCTAGGACCGAGAACGAAATCGGGCGCATCGGCGGAAGTCGCGGCTTTAACCATGGGGACAATCGCCATCTGTTGCGCAGCAGGCTCGGGGGTTGAACAGCCGGCGCCTAACAGAAGAGCGAGAACCGGACACGCTAACAGTAACCTTGTCTTCATCATTAGCTTTCTTCTCCAACTACACAATCGATTTCTCAGTATCAGACGCGGCGGCGCGGCACGAGTTCGCGCAGAACGAGCGCTGCCGCAGCTCGAGGGCCATGCAGCAATGGAAGACTGTAACCCTCGAGGTTCAGGATTGTTCCGACAAGGCGGTCGCCTGCGATCCGCAACTTATCGAGGCAATGCGCAACGTCCGGCTTTCTTGCAGCGCCTGTCCTTGCCACGAGCGCCACTACCTCGGCGCGCACGGCGATCGTTATTGCATCGTTATAGACTCCGACCGGAGGCGCGTCAACTACCACGAACCGGAAACGGCTGCGCAACTCTTTCAACAGGTTATCCACCGCTTCATCTTGCAGGATCGGTCCGGCATCGCTTGTGAGGGCGCCTGCGGCCAGCAAGGAGAGCCCCTTGATTTGTGACGGAACAATCGCGCCGTCCGGGATCGCGCCACCCTCGGCAAGGGATTCCGCAACGCCTGCTGCCTGCGGCTTGCTATTATGCAGATCCCTCCGAGAACGCGCGCGAAGATTAAAATCGGCCAGCGCCACGCCGCCTCCTTTCTCCGCCAGCGCTCTTGCGAGTCCGGCGGCCACGGTGCCGGCGCCGCCGCCGGGTGCGGTGGAAGCGACAACGATAATTCCGCCATCGCTGCAGCGTGCTCCTGATTCAAACAGCAGTGTGTCTCTCATGTTGCGGAGGGATTCCATGAGCCGCTGGTCATCGGTTTGCAGGATACTGCGCTTTCGCAATGAGCGGCTGACGGGGAGCGATCCGAAACAAGGATTGGCGCCAAGGTTGCGGAGATGATTGGTGTCGCGGACGCTGTCATCCGCGTAATCAATGACGAAAGCGGCGGAGACTCCGAAAAAAACTCCAAAAATGATGCCAAGGATGAGATTGACAGCCTTTTTTGGAAAATTCGGGTTATCGGCATCCGGCGCTATTGCGGGCTCTACGAGCCTGATTTTCGCGGCTGCCGCCGATTCTGCCAGCCCGATTTTCAGGGAATACTCCATGAGGCTGGAATATATGGCGGAACTCACGCTCACATCCATGCTCAATTTTGTCAGCTCGTTCTGCAGCGCGGGCAGTGTGAGAAGTCTTTCCTTGTATTCTCCGATCTGTTTTTCAATTGTCTCCAGCCTGGCGAGCGTTCCCTGTACGCTTAATATATTTTCCGATATGGAGCGATAGAGAGATTCGAAGACCGGATTCACGGTGAACTGCTTCCTGGCGGTGGAAAGCTCCGGCTCGTTTTTCACGATCGTTGCCAGCTCATCAATCTGAGCCCGCAGGATCTTGTAGTCCGGATGTTTTTCCGTCACGTTCACGGCTATTCCGCTGAGCTCGACAAGAAGACCGGACAGCCTTTGCTTGAGATCGGTGGATACCGTATTCTGCCCAAGTTCAAATCCCGATTCCCATATCTTTTCGGTTTTTTCCAACTCGGCTTTAGCCAGTTTGATTGTCTCGTTAAAGGATGCAATGCCGCGCTGGTAATCGGCGCGTCCATTTTCCAGTTCAACGATCTGATTCAGAAGACTCTCAGTGACCGTGTCGAGGTTAATGAAGCCGGTGCGCTGGCGGAAATCCTTGAGATCGTTAAGCTTTGAAAAATAATCATCGCGAATCCGCGCCATGCCGGCATCAACAACTCTCTTGACTTCGCCGAAATCGTCAATCGTGCGCGTAATTCGCTCCTCGATATACATATTGGCGAGGCGATTAGCTATTTCGGCAGCGTGTTCCGGATCCGTGGAATCAGCCTCAATGCTGATCAGCGCGGTGTCGTTATATTGTTCAATGGATACCGCAGGCTGCCCCTTCATCTTGTTCTTGAAACCGCCGTCCACGAAGTCGTCGCTCTTCAGAAGCTCGCCCTCGCTGTCGCAAAGGTTCATCTCGACGATGAGCCGGTTTACCAGCGGGCCTATCATCAGCAATTCCAGATCGGTGTCGAAGCTCACTTCGGAATCAACTCGCGTGTCGAGAATGAGTCCTTGTAAACCCAGGCTTGTCGCGATTGCTTCAAGCTTATCCGGCTCCTCCACTATCACCTTGGCGGTGGCCTTATAGCTCTTTGGCGCAAGCGCCGTAATGGCGCCCACGAGCAGTAAAAAAGAGCCCGCGACAAAAGCAATAATGGATCGCCGACGGAATAAAATCTTTAACAGTTCTCTTATTTCCATAAGATCACCAAGCTAGCATAAGCCTCTGCAAAAACCAGCATTCTTTTAGGCTTGTCAGGAAAAAGTCGTGGGTTGTTGCGATCTGTTTGGCTCGTTCTTACCCAATCCCTTCTGTGCCTCTCCGCCACCGGCGGACAAGTGTGGTGAATTTCCTTTCACTCTTCTCCACAGATTCCACGGAAGACTGGCTTGCGGACAGAGCGGCGCTGTAACTGGACATCACCAGTCCCAGAAAGAACCACAATGATAACGTATTATACTCAAAATCAACAAGACAATGCACGCATGTCCCGGCTAGACCGGCCGTAGCGGCAAGGGCCATGGTCTTTGCGGAGCTGTCCGGCAATTTGATCACGTGGTAAAGTTTGAGCAGTATGATGACTCCGGATACGCCGATGAAAACCAGGCCTGCCAGGCCGAAATCGAGAACAAGTGAAAAATACAGACTGTGCGCATGGGGCAGCATAACGGTGTATTTTAGATTGCCTATACCCAGCCCCGCTGCGGGATTGCTCGAGAAAAGGGCGCGAAAGGATTTTGTATACATGTAGATCCTGCCGCTTTCCTTCTGTTTGTGGCCTGTATCAATCAGCTTCCCGCCGCCGAGAATCTCTTCGATCACGTAGACCATTCGAGGCGTGTGATCAACTTGAGTCATTGTGGTGAGCCATATATGAGTTAACGCATATATGGCAAATGCGCACATGATAAGCGCAATCGCGGTGCGGATACGCCTAAATTTCAGTTTGGGAAGCAGGCAGGACAAGGCAACAAGCATGACCGCCATGGAGCCGATCCCCGCCCGGCTTTCCGTGCGCATGGAAATCAGAAGAAAGAGCAGAAACAAGCCGAGAAGCAGAGTGAATTTCCTGTCTCTTCTGTCCCGGGTGAGAAGCAACCCGAAAGTCAATGCGGCGGACATGTTTGTAAGCAGTGATGTTTCATGAAACTCCTGAAGCCCGGCAGCCACGGAGGGTGCGCCCGTAGCGAGGATTGTGCCGCCGAATACTTTGAATTGAAAGAAGATGCCGGGGTGCACTTGCCGGATATAATCAACAGTTTCGTAGGTGAAAAGAAAAAGAGCGATAAGGCATTGAATTGTCATTGCTGCCAGCCAGATGCCGACCAGCCGCCTGTGCTCCGCCTCGCTCCTGATTAGGGCTGTGATCAGCAGGAAGACGATGATATTCCCGGCGAAACGACACAGTTCAAAAACACTGTGTCCGGTATTATCCGACCAGGCAAGGGTGATGAATGCGTAACCGAGAAGCAGTATGGAAGGCAGGAGCATCGGATCGCTGAAGCTGATCCGCTGAAGCCGGGCGAATTTAACGACGAGCAATCCGGCCAGAGTGACGGGAATCAGAGGGGCGAGCATCTGAATCTTGTCGGCATAGGTGTTGAATATCTCGTAGTTCCAGGGAGCCTTGATGACAATCGAGACCGAGAAGGCCGTAACCGGAACCAGAAAAGCAATCAGATAAAGCCCCGTTGGCGGCCAGAGAAGAATTGCGGCGCTGAGCGCAATAGCGAGGAATGCCGACAACGCCACATACCATGGTGCGTAGACGAGAGTAAACGCAAACACAAGAAGCGCTGATCCCGCGAATGCCAGGACAAACAAGGGGGCTATACGGAATTGTTCCTGCTCTTTGGCTGATGTCGGTATTTCCATGCTTCTATTTTTCCATGATATAAACCGGATCATAGCCGACTTCCACTGCAAGGCGTCCGTCGGTCGACACGTCCTTACTGGTCGTTGAAAATGCGGTTGAATAATCGGCGACCTGTTGTCCGCTTTCGGAGCCGGGCACAGATTTAATCAGCGTGGTGGATGAAGACCGCACGCTGTCCATCTCGACCTGTCTCGATCCGTTGTCGGACCAGGCGACCCACACATATCCGCTCGGCGTGTTGAATCTGTAGAGATACAGACCGTTCTTGTCAATCATAGTTATCAACGAGGAGAAGTCGGCGCGCCCGAGCAGTTCGATCATCTTCTTGTAGGAGTAGTAGGCCAGCTTCTTCCCCTTTTTGCCGTCAGCGTTATATGGGTTGTGCACTGTGCCGTAGAGGTCGAACGGATTGTTTTCCGAACCGCCAAACCTGTGATGCTCGACCACCATGTCCCAGAAAATCTTATCCACTCCCTGCGCAAGTGAATAGACATAGGTCTTTACAAGGGAAGCAGCCTGTTCCGCCTCGCTTTGCTCTTTCAAATGTCTGTTAAAAACGGACATGTGGCTCTTCTCTGGGAAACGGGCGCTGCCATCATGGGTGGCGATTTCGAGATAGACAGGCATGGTGGATAAATCAACGCCGTGCCTGGCCATTATGTCGAAAAAGAGTTTCATTCGTTTTCCTATCGCAGTGTAGTCGTCAGCATTGTGCATGTGCTGCTTGAACTCGAATGCGTCGAACGCGCCTGCCGCGCCGGCGGCGAGAACCTTGTCCAGAAATCGGGCGGCCGAGATCGATGTATCAACTCTTGCTCCTACGCCGGTGAGGCCGCCGAAAACCACAATGCATTCGGGACACTCCTTCTTGACCGTATCGCGGGTGACGCGCAGGAATTCCGCGTATTCTTTTTCGATCCCTTTCCATCCCGTGGGTGGCGGAACGCCGTCCGGTTCTGTGCACACCTCGTAGACCTTGACGCGATGCTTCAGCTTTGCGATTTTTTCACGAAGCGCCTTCGAATAGCGGTCGAAGTCAATATTGGCGGACGGGACGGTTCCGCCCTCCCGTCCAATCCGGGTATAGAGATTGATGCCGGTCGGCAGTTTTGCCAGCCAAAGCGGGAGTTCCTGAACCCATGTCACGCCCATATCCAGAAGATAATCGTTGAGCTCCTGTTCCGTGGCGCCGACCGGATCGTCGAACATGATCTCGTAGGGACCGTAGATGCCGAAAGGCGAATCGTTGTAGGCAAATGCCCCGGACGGCGGGGGCTCGGCCGAATCGTAGGAAACGCCTTTCATTTTGGCAGGAAGCATGAATGGCGCGTTGGAGTAGGGGCGGATCAGGAGCGAGTCGCCCTTGCCGGCGGTCTGAGTTTGGGAAGACGAAGGCGCATTCGACGAGTTAGCGGAAACGGTTTCGTCTGTCCGATTCTCGTCGGGGTGGCTTCCACGATCCGCATTTGGAGAACGTGCCGGACCGGGGCGGGGTCCGAGGTTGTCCAATTCTGCAATGGCCTTCTTCAATAGCAAGTCGGTTTCCGCGCGGTCGCCCCTTTGAAAAGCCTGCTTGGCTTCCATATTCAGTTTTTCCGCCTTTGACACATCGTGCCCCGCTGCGCGGTGATGATCATACAAATTCCGGAAGAGGATCATAGGCGGAATAGAGTTCTGTTGTTGTTGCGGTTGCGCAAGACAACGCGAGCCGATTGCCCCCGTTACAAACGCGAAAACCAGCAGCACGATCCATGAGGCTGGAAAGCGGTGCGAGCTGAAAGCGGTGCATCCGCCCGTCCCGGGGGAGTGGGCTCGAACAATATTATTTCTCTGCATTTCCGCGGTATCCTCTCTTTTGGCTGTTTGCCGTTTAGATATATCCCAGCGCTTCAAGCTTCTTGGTCACTTCAGCCGATTCCTCCTCACTGAGTCCGCCGGCGGCCGCGGCCTGTTTTGCGCCCGGGGTTGAAGAGTTGTCCCGCCGCTCTTCGTGATCGCGGAGAAACGACTCGTCAAATGCCTGTTCGATCACCTTGCCCTCGGCATAACCGGGGATGGCCATATCCATCGCGCGGCACATGGTGGGCATCACGTCGACAATGGGAAGCGTTCCGCAGTCAATGCCCGTCCTGATATGGTTGCCCCATGCCATAAACACGCCTTCGAACTCATGGTTGCCGGACCATAGGTGCGGTATTCCGTGAAACGGGTTTGACGAGTGCGCGTCCTCCATTTCGAAGCTGAAATTGCAGCCGTTTGCGGGCAACAGCACGAAGTCGGGCGCCATGGCGCTGGCTGAGCCAAACAGCTCGCGTCCGTCCACAACGTCGGACACTATGTTCTTCCCGCTTGCCGGATCCCTGATTTCGAGCAATGCGGCTCGTAATTCTTCAATCAGAGCGGCGCGCTGATCGGAATCGGTGATGAGCTTTTCGTTGAAGTAGAGGAACAGAGTATCTACGTGTTTGTGCGAGAAGACCTTCGTCTTTTCCAAGTCAAACCATTGTTGCGGGCGTGACGACATATCTTCAAATTTTCTGCCCATTCTGTTCATCGCTCTGTATTTGATGTTGGCAATGCGCTTCTGTAAACGCTTTCCGAGCAGATTCTTGATCATAAATATCAACTTGCGGACCGGCGAATCCAAGAAACCGGTTTTGTTCGCGACCTTCGCGCACGGTGTGAATAATCCCCGATGATGGAGCCAGGCGCTCAGAGAGAAATTCATATTGAGCGGACCGAAGCCATGATCCGAAACCACGAGCACCATCCCGCCTGTTGACTCGGCCATGGCCATTGCCTTTCCGACGAAGCGGTCGCTTTCTTCGTAAGTCTCTGAAATAACTTGAGACAGAGGCCCGGAGCCCTCTTCGTGTTCCCGCCAGAAGAAGTGCTGGACGCGATCCGTATTGGTGAGAACAAAGAACAAAAAATCCCACGACTCCCTGGATGCGAGATAGTCGAAACACCTTTCGCGGTTCTTCATCAACTCTCGCAGCGCCTGGGCCTTCTTTTCGTTGTTGTCATTTTTCAGTATGAGTATCTCGACATCATATCTCCCCGTTACTTTTTCCATCGCGGCAAATTCATTCATGGGATAGGCCATGCCTTCAGTGGTGGGCGGCGTGCCGAGGCCGGACAGCATGAAGCCATTTAGCTTATCCACGGGGTAGGTGAGTGGCACATTCACCACGCATGAGCGCTTTCCTGCTCTGTCGGCCAGGGTCCATATGGGATCCACCTTCCGGAAAGTGGAGTCGAACATGACGTTCTGGCGTGACGTTCTGTCGTATGCAATGAAATCAATGATTCCGTGAACGGCGGGAGATGCTCCGGTGATCATTGTTGTCCATGCAACAGGCGAAAGAGGGGGCGTGGTTGACTTGAGGCGCGCGCTGCAGCCTTCGGAGATCATACGCCCTATATTGGGCAGCTTTCCGGCCTTGATCAGGGGGGTGATTACGTTGAACGTCGCCCCGTCGATTCCAATCACAAACAACTTCATTGCAAGTCCTTTCTCGCACGTTTTGGTCGCACAAATTTTCTAACAAAACCCGCACCGCCGACAATCAGTTTAGAGAGCGGGTCGAGAAATCTCAACTTTGGGTTAACATAAAACAATTTTCGAAGGCTTTCAATATCCGCCGGTAGCAAATCCGTGTCGGGTTTTATCAGGCCATCCTCTGCAGCCGTATCCAGCAGCGTGGTCTCCGGCTCCATTCTGACCCATGAAAAACCGCCGCCGCCCTTGCGGCGCAGGATGATTAGTGGAACTACGGAGAAAAAGTAGAGCAGGGTCTTAAGGTATCCGATGACGGTCTCGCCCGGTGCGGTCATGAAGAATCCGAAACCAAGTTTAAGCTCGGGTCGTCGCAATATGAGTTTTATCGCCTTTCGGACTTCTCCGGTTGTTATGCCCTTGTTCAGACCCTTGAGGGCACCGTTGCTATAGGCATCGGGTGAGACTACTATAAAATTGCAGCCCGCTGAGATGATGGTGTCCAGGAATTCATCATTGATATCCTTGATCTCGCACCATGCGGCCCATGACACCTTGAGATGGCGGCGCTTGATTTCGTCGCAGATCGCCTTGACATGTTGGAACGGATTGCTGAAAACGCCGTCGGCGAATATGAACTGCCGGATATCGCAGTTGTTGACCAGATCCTCGATTTCGTCAACGATTGTAATCGGATCGCGCATTCGCACGTTGTTGCCGTTGAGGGTGTAGTAGTTGCAGTAGGCGCAGCGATAGGGGCATCCGCGTTTTGTGTGGATCCCCACGCCGCCAAACCCGGAGGCGTAGATCTTGATGTCCGGGATGATGTCTTTCGGGGGAAAGGGCAGGTTTGAGATATCAACCGGTTCGCCGCGCCCCGTGAACTTCACTGTTCCATTTTTACGGTAATAGAGATTCGGAACCTGCTGCGGGTTCTTTAGATTCTGAAGCAGGGCGGGAAAGGCCGTTTCGCCCTCCATGAAGATGCCAAAATCAATGTCGGAGTGGCGCCGCATGATTGTATCGGCGAACATCGAAAAACCGGCGCCGCCCAGCACAAGCGTCGCGTCCGGCTTAGTCTCCTTGATCAGGCTCAGGGTTTTAGGCAGCTCGAGGTAATAGTATGTCAGGTTCAGACGCTGCTGATTATCTATGTTTCTCACCGATAGTGCCACGACCTCTGGATCATATTCGCGTATTGTTTTTGCCAGCTCGCCATAAGGATCCGCAACCGCATTCATATCCAGAAGCTTTCCTTCGTGCGAAGAAGCGGCACTGACTATGTAGAGAAGTCCGATTGGCATGACCAACGGTTCATCTCGTCCGAGATACTCTTGCACATATAGAATTTTCATGAGACTTATTCCTCTTCGTCTTTGAACAGATTGACGTTCATCATAATGAACTTTGCATACTGCGACGGGTGCTTTCTGATGAAAGGCTCGGCAGCCTGCAGCGCGGCTATACTGTCGCGTCGCAGAAGTTCGTCGGCGTTTCCCGCGTTTTCCGCGAGTTTTACCGGCTCCATGATGCGGATGGTATGCCGGTAGAGACCTGTTCGGGTTATCAGCGTGGGCAAGACTGGAGCGCCGCTGCTCCGCGCGATCTTCATCGGTCCGGGCGAAATACGGGCGGTCATTCCCAGGAAGGGAAGGTTCTGCCACTTTACGCCTTCGCGCCCGTCCATCGCGAGCAGAAGGACTTCGTTGCGGGCGAGCAGGCGGTAGATGTTGCGCAGTCCTTCGTCAATGTAGACAAAGCCGACCGGCAGTTTTTCGCGCGTTCTGATGCGCATCTGCCATGCATGGCGCCTGATGCGGTTCGAGAGTCCGAAGATGCGGCCCGGCAGATATTCCGGTTCCCAGCGGCTGGCGATCTGGCTCACCTTGAAGCCCTTGTGTCCTATTGCGGGCATGAGTGCCTCCTCGTTTCCGAAATGAAAATGCAGGAGTATCGCGCCCTTGCCGTCCGCAAGTGCGTTCCGGAGATTGTCCAGTCCTTCGTAGTCCGCGAACTGGTCAATCTTTGACTCCGACCATTTGCAGTAAAGCAGTGTGTCAAGCGAATTGCGATAGTACTGGACAAATACGTCGAGCACCTGCGATAGAGGTATGGCGCCGCCGGTTGCTTTTTCCAGCCACCGCCGAATTCTCGCAGCCTTGCGAGGCATTGCAAGCAATCCGAGAACGCCGATGATCCAGGCTAAACGGTAACTGATCCCGCGCGGTATCACCCTTGCAATCCTGCGCACGGGCTCCCAGTAGAGCCAGCGCAGAACGTCTTTTATATATATAGAAACTGGATTACTCACATTGCGCCTCCCCCGCCTTCTCCTGCGGAAGGAAGAAGCTATCATTATGAAACCCCAAAAAGCGACCATAAAGGTAAGGGTAGCGCCGCACATACACCTGCATCAGGTTGATGAATTTCATCATTGCCTCTTCAGCAGCCTCCCGCTTGGGAAGAACGCGTGATATTGGAATTGGCGCTTCCACCACCACCCTGTGGCGGTGCGGACCTTCGCGCAGGACGAAAACCGGCAGCAGGTCGCATTTTCCGCTGAGCGCCACCCTGGCAGGTCCAGAGCTGAACATATTTGTTCTGCGGCCCATGAAGTCGCGAACATCATCTCCCCGGTTCACGCCATCCACTGCCATCGCAACGCATGCGCCATCATCAAGATTATGAAAAATTTCTTTTAAAGACGACTGTCCCAAATGAATAAATTTCACGGGCAGGCTCCTCTCGAGCTTGTCCTTGAGTTTGAGCCAGAGGTATGCCGGAAAGTTTGTCCGTCCGCCCGTGATCTCCCGCACGCCCTTGTAGACATCCATAGGGGTGCTTCCCACCTGGCAGAGCTTGAACCCTCGATGTCCGATTGCGGGCATGAGCATCTGCGGATTGCCCATGTGAGAGTGAATCAGCACAGCGCCCTTCCCGTGTTCGGCAGAGGTGCGAAGATGCTCTGCGCCCTCAAGTTCAGCAAATTCGCCGATATTGTTCGAATTGATGAACGGATAAAAGAAAACTTCCGTCTTGTTCCGGAGATAGTCAATAAAGAAACGGCTGATTATCCTGTCTTTCCCGCTTTCGCTCAAATTGAGGATCGAAGAGTATTCCCTGCGCATGCGCCGCCTGGTGTTGCGCCGAATCAATGCCATTACTGCTCCGACTGGTCCGCAGGCGCGCATGACCGCACGATAAGCTGACCTTATTATCAAGTTCCGCAAATTCATGGTATGATTCCTTTGTGTGGGTCGGCGCGCAAAAAGGGTGGAGCACCCTTTTTGAAGATAAGGTTTCTGATCGGGAGCAGCGCCATCAAAGCGCATGCCGACAAGAGTCCAAGGCGCGCTGGTAAAGGATATCCCAAAACGAAAAGACCGGATGCGCATGCGGCGATTCCTATGTTGAGGAAATAGATACCAAGTGGCATTTTGAGCGTTTTAAGCACGAAGCGTCGCAGCAGCATGGCTTCAAGAAAACCGATTGCCGCTGAAGCTGCCACGTATGCGAATGCGGCGCCTGTTACCCCGTTCCGTGGAATAAAAATCTTATAAAGAACAAACACCAGAACAAGGCAGAGCGTACGGCTGATAATCACAAGATGCTGTTTGTTGTAGGCTGTGAATGTGAACATGTTGAGGGAATAGACGAACATGGGCACTAGCGCTACCGCGAGAATCTGCAAGACGGGAACCGCCTCGGCGTATTCGCGCCCGAACAGCAGAAGAATCATTGGTTTTGATACGAAAATTATTCCCGCAGCGCACGCGAGCCCGATACTGATAAGGAGCCGGGATGCTTTGGTATAGATCTCGGCGGCGCCCAGCGCTTTCGAGTCCTTGCGCAATGCCCTTTGAGACATTTTGGGAAAAATTGACATCGCAATCGACATCGCCACTGTGCTGGCCTGGAGAATCATCGCATGTGAGATCTGAAAAAAACCGACCGATTCAGGTCCACTCATCAGTTTCAGAGTCACCTGTGCTGAGCGGAACATCCAGTTCGTGACAAGCATGGCGGCCCCGATCATGGCTGCGTCCTTAACCACTCCGCCGATAAGCTGCCTCACCTTGCTGAAGCTTGGCTGAATAAAGCGGGTTTTGGTAATCCAGACGGCGATTCCGGCGCGAACAAGATTGGCCAGTAACAGTGCCGCGCAAATCGAGGTCAGTCCAAAGTCGAGGAAAGCGACCAGGCCCACGGCAAGAAGGCTCAAAATTCGCCAGACAAGAGTCAGCCCGAGTTCATAATGCATTTTTTCTTTCGCGCGAAAGACCGCCGTCTGAACCGAGACCCATGCATGTGTTAATTCCGAGATCGTCACCAGGATCAGCGCAGGAATGAGTTCTCTTTCGAGACCGATGAACGGGATTCCTGCGGCAATGATGCAGACCGCGATGGTCGATAAGATCCACCTGGCGACGATGATGGCGCCTAGGTAGGTGTTCGCATTGTCACCGTGCTTCGCAATCTCTCGCACCGTGAGATTGTCGAGACCGAAATAGGAAATAATGCTGATTGCCACCACGTATGCGAGGATGAAGGAATACTGGCCGAAAAGGGCGGCACCCAGGTAGCGTGTTATGATGATGTTGCAGAGTATGATTGCGGCGGCATCGACGAAACGCGAACCGATCAAAAATATTGCGTTTACATGTGCACTGTTTGCTATTTCGTTTTTCATATGCAACTCAATCCGAGCAAACTACTACGAAAGAGCCGGAAGCGCAAACATGAAATTGTTTCACTACCATCCCACAGAAATGAGGGAATAATCTCGCGCACTTGTCCGCCTCTCCTTCACAGGCGGACAAGTGCGCGAGATCGCATTTTGTCGGTTCATTCATCCCATAGGCTTCCATTTTCGAACATTTCCAATCGTAAAGGTGCTTTCCTATGGGACGCTACTGAAATTGTTTCAATGGTAGATCGAAGAGAGAAAACACTTGATCTGCGAAGCGACAAGAAGTATCAGTATACGGATAATGCGTTGGTTCGATTCGAACAGCGTTTGCTTTGAACGGGATCTGTCTCATTCAGGTTGAGAATTGTATATGAACTTGAGCGGAAAGATTGCGCTGGTCACGGGAGGGGCGGTTCGCGTTGGCAGGGCGATCTGTACGGCGCTGGCGGCGCGCGGTTGCAACGTGGTTATTCACCACCATGGCTCTGAGCGCCAGGCATCGGCACTGGCGGCGCGGTTCCGTTCCGGGGGAACTCGAAGTTGGACGGTTAGCGGAAACCTCGATTCACCCGAAGGCTGTGCCCGCGTCATGGATCAGACGCGGCGCCTCGCGCGGCGGATTGATGTGCTGGTCAACAACGCGGCGGTTTTTCATAAGAAATGCCTTGTGGATGCCTCGGATGATGAGATACTTCATGATCTCAACGTCAACCTGCTGGCTCCGTTGTGGATGACAAGGGCGTTCGCGCGGTGGCCCGGCAAGGGGAAGATCATCAACCTGCTTGATCGCCGGATCGCCTCTAACGAGGCGGGGATGCTTCCGTACCTTCTTTCCAAGAAGGCGCTGGCTGATCTCACCGCGCTCTCGGCGCTGGAGCTGGCTCCGCGTATAGCTGTGAACGGAGTCGCGCCCGGACCGGTGCTTGGGCCTGCGGTGGACGCGGCGGTTCGGGAGAAGGCGGGCTTCGTTCCGCTTGGCAAAAGACCATCGCCGGCTGACGTGGCGTCGGCCGTGCTTATGCTGCTGGAGTGCGATTCGATAACGGGGCAGGTCCTGTTTGTTGACGGCGGTCAGCACCTGTTGTGACGGGAGAGCGGAATGGATGTCATTTGCATCGAGCGTTTTCCGGTGAGGTGTGTATTAGGCGCCTTCGATCATGAGCGAAGGACGAAGCAAACAGTTCACGTGTCGCTTGCGCTGCACGCGGATCTCGGACGGGCGTGCAGGTCGGACAGGCTTGAGGATACAGTGGACTACGCTGCCCTGATCAAGAAAATCGAGCATGAGGCCGTATCCGCCAGGTGTCGGCTGCTCGAAGCCCTGGCGGAGCGCATAGCAAAGGTGTGTCTGTCTGAAAAGCTTGTCAGGAAGGCTGAAGTCGCTGTAGAAAAGAGAGGTGTTTTACGGGCGCCGGTTTCCGTGCGGATCGTCAGGAGCGCGCGGGCCGGCAGTTCATCAAAGGCGGGTATAAATAAGGGGAGACAAGATGACGCTGAAGGTTAAAGACGGGGAGAAGATTCTTTTCATTGGGGACAGCATCACCGATTGCGGGCGCAGGGCTGCTGCGGCGCCGCTCGGCTCGGGCTATGTGAAGTTCTTTGCCGACATGCTGGCGATACGCGAGCCGGAGAAGTCATTGGCCATCATCAACAAGGGAATAGGGGGTGATAATGTGCCCGGGCTCCTGAACCGGTGGGAGGATGACGTTGTGTGGCACAAGCCCGACTGGCTTTCGATCAAGATAGGCATAAATGACCTTCACCAAGGTCTTGGGAACCCGAAGTCGCCGACTTCGCCGGCCGAGTACGAGCGGGGTTACAATCTGATACTCGAAAGAACGAGAAAGGCGCTGCCTAAATGCAGGCTGCTGCTCATTGACCCTTTCTACATCAGCAGGGACGAGACATCGAACTCGTTCAGGCGAAAAGTGCTCGACGTGCTGCCGGACTATATCCGCGTGGTCCACAAGCTAAGCTCGAAGTACAAGACGAAGCTGGTCAGGACGCACGACATGTTCAAGCGGATGCTTGGCCATTATGAGGCGGATGCCTTCTGTGCTGAGCCGGTGCATCCCAACCCGACCGGCCACCTCGCGATAGCGGAGCAGGTGTGGCGGGCATTGAGCTGATGAAGATTAGCGATTTCGATTATTGCGTGGTCGGCAGCGGGATAGCGGGACTGCTCTCGGCGATTCATCTCAGCCGCCATGGGCGGGTGTGCGTTCTCACGAAGAAGGAAAGCGTTGAGAGCAACACCAATTACGCGCAGGGCGGGATAGCGTGTGTGGTGGCTTCTGACGACAGCCTCGATGAACATGTGAAAGACACTCTCGTTGCCGGGGACGGGCTTTGCGACGAGGCGGTTGTGCGGGCCATTGTCGGTGCGGGTCCGGCGCGCCTTGCCGAGCTCGAACGGATGGGGGTTCGGTTTTCTGCCGGCGCCCTGGCCGCAGCAGCTGGCTATGACCTGGGAAAGGAAGGCGGCCATTCCCATCGCCGCGTACTCCACAGTGGCGACATCACGGGGCGGGAGATCGAACGCGTGCTTCTAGAGCGCTCCCGCTCGGAACGGAACATCACTGTTCTCGAGCACTGCAGCGTGATCGACCTGATCACCACCGGGTGGCTGGGGGAGAGCGGGACCAACAGGTGCGTGGGCTGTTATTTCCTGAACAGGAGCACGGGAGAGATTTCCGCAATCCGCGCGCCCTATACCGTGCTGGCCGCGGGCGGCGGCGGCAAGGTTTATCTCTACACCAGCAATCCGGACATAGCCACGGGGGATGGTGTTGCGATCGCCTGGCGTGCCGGCGTGCCGATCAGAAACCTCGAGTTCATCCAATTTCATCCCACGTGCCTCTACCATCCTGAGGCGAAATCCTTCTTGATCAGCGAGGCGGTCAGGGGCGAGGGAGCCGAGCTCGTGAACGCGAGGGGCGAGCGGTTTATGCACAAGTATGATCCGCGCGGGGCGCTGGCTTCGCGCGACATCGTGGCCCGTGCCATAGACAGGGAAATGAAGATGAGCGGCGCGCCGTGCGTGTTCCTCGACATCAGGCATCGTTCGCGCGCCTTCTTGAAGGAGCGGTTTCCAAATATATACGAAACGTGCGAACGATTCGGGGTGGATATGGCCTCCGCTCTTGTGCCGGTCGTTCCCGCCGCCCACTACTTCTGCGGGGGGGTGCGGGCCGGGATTGACGGGGCCACGGCGCTTGAGGGGCTGTTCGCCTGCGGCGAAACCGCATGCACGGGACTGCACGGCGCGAACAGGCTCGCGAGCAACTCCCTCCTCGAGGCGCTCGTGAGTTCGCACGCCGTGGCGGAGAAGATCGCCTCGCTCCCGCCCGACCGGCCCGGCTGCGCCATCCCGTTATGGGAATCAGGGACGGCGGTGCCCAGCGACGAGGCTGTCGTGATAGCGCATAACTGGAGCGAGGTCAGGACCTGCATGTGGGACTACGTGGGGATTGTCAGGAGCAACAAGCGGCTTGACCGTGCGCTGCGGCGTATCGCGAACCTGCGGGCGGAGATCATGCAGTACTATTATGATTACCTTGTGACCAGCGACCTTCTGGAACTGCGCAATATAGCTGCGGTAGGCGAGCTGATTATTCGTTCCGCGATGATGCGAAAGGAGAGCAGGGGCCTGCACTATACGCTCGATTTTCCCGTAAAGGCCGGGGGTGATCATCCGTCCGACACCGTTATCGCCGACCCGCCCGGCGGCGGACTCCAGAAGTCGCGGCGCAAGAGGGAACGCAGGACAACCTGATGTGATATCCAAAAAAAGATTTACAGGAGAAAATGTTTGCAGCCGTTGGATAAAAACGTTTTCTGGCGTAACATGTTGATCTGTAAGATATACATCCTGCTAATCCTGTCTGCTGCTCTTTCCGGGGTTGACATTGTTGCCCCGGCTTTCTATAGTTCCAGCATTTCCGGGGTTTCCGTGCCGGGCGATTAGCTCAGTTGGCTAGAGCACTACCTTGACATGGTAGGGGTCACTGGTTCAAGTCCAGTATCGCCCACCATTCCTCGCCCTTTGGATCCCTCATGGCAGGCGGATAAACACCATAAAGCTCACACCTCAAGAGCAGCGGAAAGGTCATTACGATTTCGCATGATATGCGAAGGCAAAGTTGGCCGGCTGCACTTCCAGACAGTCCAATTGTACTTCTGTTTTGTTGCAAGTCTGCCCGAGAGCGTCCAGCACTTGCTCCGTTATGGAACGACGCACAACGAAAGTATAACGTTCACAGGCGCTTCCCGTTGTTTTGCCGAAAGTCACGCGCTGCAAGTGAGCACTCGTGGCGGCGGTGGCTCCAGCCTGCATGGCGGCTTCAACATACTGTCCAGCCTCCTCTTCTCTACAAATCATCGTGATTTCATCGTGTTGCACCTGTAATTGGAACTTGCCGTCGGAATCGAGTTCGTGAAAACGGCGACGCCAGGCGGTGTTCGTTTCAAGTTCATCAATTGCCGCCACCACCTGTTCCATGGTCGCGGCGTGTTGTTGCGGTCCGACTAAAAGAGCGGTGTCTAAGAGTCCGCAGTGCACCGGATTGCAATAGATGAATCCTTTTCCAGGGCGATCCAGATGGCCTTTCTCGATCAGCATTTGCATCAATCCTTCGGTATCGAGAGCTGGAACCAGCAACCGTACCACTTCTTTTTCCGCGGGCACCGTGATGCGCAGAAGTCCCAACCGATCACGCAGACCAGTTCCCAAACCGAGACTGACAATGGGGACACCGGTTCCAAGCCCCAGTGCCAACTTCGCCAATTCTTCGCCGCTGCCGTACATAGACATGATACAAGTAATTACGGAAAGGTTCTGAAGCAGCCCCGGCAGGCGATGCCTTGTATCAGCCGAAGACGCTATGTGCTTATCCGCGATATCGAGGAACGCTTTGCATTCTTGCACATAGACTGTGCCGCGACCGGGACGGTTTAGGTGTAAGGCATCAGCCAATCCCCGAATAACTGTTTCGGAAATCACAGGCGCAACGCTGAACTGATACAAATCAACAGGGCTGTTGTCGAGTCGCTCTGAATATCCGGGGATGCCGAAAATGCGTGCATGACGGCGCCGCCTGACAGTGCGTCCATTCTCTATCAGCACGGATTGGATCCCTAATTCCGGCAACAATTTCGTCAGGTCATGGCCCCTGTCACGCCCTGTCGCACAGGTGATGCGATGGACTATACTACTCGTATCACACATCATCGCTTACTCCTTCGGTTGCACGAGCAACCTTGCGTCGGCGCAGTCTAGCAGCCAAACCGAATAGAAGCACACTGATGACTGGATATACGGACGCCATGGCAAGAATCCCAAACCCATCGGAAATATCGAGTTGCCCGCTTAACCCAAGCCCCATCGCTAAAACCAGGGGCACCGTCACCGGGCCAGTCGTAACCCCGCCACTGTCCCAGGCAATCCCTGCGAATTCCTCGTCGTTAACCAGTGTCAACGGGAAGAGAAGCAGGTAGGGTGGGAGGATCATCCATATCATTGGAATGTCATAGAGTATGCGAATGACTCCAACAAGTAGACCGAAACCCACCCCTATCGAGACTGCCCGCACGACAAACACGCTCTTGATGGTCCCGACACTGATATCCTCAGCCATCCTGCCTAAAGCACGGAGGGCAGGTTCTGCGACAGTGGACCCGTAACCGATGCCAAACGCAAAAAGTAATATCAAGAGAACCCCCACGCGCGATAATTCTGGATGCGTTAACGGTGAGGTATGAACACGATGGGTATAGAGTTTCTGGTCCTGGTCATACCATTCGGGCCGGAATTCAACGACTTGAACCGCCTTATCGTCAGACAGATGAAAAACCTCGATTTTGCTTCCATCACGATCTATGGCCGTACTCAACACGGAAGGGTCAAAATTGTGGATCGCAATCTGTCCTTTTTCGACCTGCACATCACGGTATACCTGTGGCAATCGGCTCCCCACTTCCTTTCCAAGTTGGCTCAATCCAATTCGATTTCCCGTGGTGAAAAGACACATACCGACCAGCACAAATACAATCCCCAAAAGTATCTCATCAAGGTAACGAGGTCGTTCACGTAGCAGACACAAGAGAACAATAACAAAGAACGCCGTGAGCGGCAAAACTGCCCGTGCCGCATAGATTGACTCTTCGCGGAGCATAGCAAGGAAGGAAGTCGTGTCGTGACTGTCGGCAGGCACCGCCGACAGATCCCGTTGATCGCCATTTTTATCTGCGTCCGCAAAAAGAGTGCGGGTGTTGTCATTGCCGTGTGCGAGGGCATAGGTCTTGAGAGATTCTTCGCTCCCGAACAGGTATATGGCTTGTTCGCGGTTTTCAGGCGCAAAGAATTCGCGTTCTCCACTCGGAGACGGAACACGCGGCGAGATGATTGCGCTGAATATGATAACTGCAAGAACGGGTAATGCCGAAGCCAGCGCTACTGTACCAAAACCGCCTCCCGCCCCCTCAGCCTTGCCCGATGAGCGGGAGATGCCTATGCCTAACGCCAGGATCAATGGCACTGTTACCGCACCGGTGGTCACAGCTCCGGCATCCCATGCCAGGCCAAGGATGCTTGCAAGGTTGGGCATATGGGAAGCCGCAAAAGAGAGCGGCAGGAGAACCCCTATAATCGTCAGAATCAATGGCTTGATGGAAAAAACCAGATAGAAGCGCAACAGACCAATAGCCACCGCTACGCCGACACCGCCAGCAATGGCGCTAATCAACCACTCGGGTTTTTGCTGTAGCAGAAAGAACAGGAGCGGTGCGTCCCATGCGATAACATCGCTGCCCACCGCACGCAAGGCCGCCACGGCAGGTTCCGCGAACGTCGCTCCTAACCCGACGATAAAACCGATTGGAAGAATTATTTTCAGCCCGCCGCGCGAAGACAATTGAATTCCAACCCGCTGAGCCAATGGCATCAGGCCAAGAAGTAGACCTTCAAGGAACAGTGTCAACCCGAGCACGACAAGGCCAATCCCGCCAGCCATTCGCAGGGCATGTTGCGGCGCACGGCCGAACACAAGCATTTGAAAGGCCACAAGATAGATGACAATAAAAGCCACCGCCTTTAGCTGCTTGTGCAGCCGAACCCCAGCATAATCTCCGATCATTCTCAGAGCCATGGAAAACGGTATTTGAACTCTTGCTTTTGACATGACTATCTGCTGCTCACTTTGTTTATCCTCATTATGTACAAATTATGAAGAATAACAAGAAGATTGCCGCTATAAATTCTCCGATCTACAAAATAGAGCTGTAGTTTGCCATATCGTAGATCCACCCCTGTCATAGGTGGACAGGCGTGGCGGAGCATGGCGGCATTCTTGGGTTGCGGGAAAAGCCTACATTAGTGCACTATTGTCGAGAAGCCGCGCGATAAAAAACAAGAAAATGGAGACGGCGGTCTCCGCCGTTCCCTCGTCACGCCTGCTTGAAGCTTCGGGACTCGTGTTTTAGAAAGTACTCCTGCTTTAGAATACCATTCATGCGTTTAGCTCCTTAAACTTCGATTGTTTGAGCAAATGAGTCAAACAAATCCGACTGAGTATTGCAAGCTAT
>CAYWJE010000004.1:0-34237 GCA_964458525.1 uncultured Verrucomicrobiota bacterium | reverse complement strand
CGCCGTCTTTCCAGCGGCGCGGCTTGAATGGGTGGTCCACTCCGGCGCCGGAGAAGTCATTATTGCGGCCGCCGGTGAAGTCAAAGCCTATGCGGTCATCGCAGCAGTTCTCAATATTGGCCTTTATTATTTCACGGGGAATCATGGAGGTTTGCGGAAAGATGTTGAAAAAGATATCCGTAGGCTGCGCCTATGGAACAACGGGCAGATAGCCGGGCCCGCCCCATTGGCTTTCCCACAGAATCATGCTTCCCGCGGCGCTGCGGATATACCACTTGCCGGTAGACTCATGGTAGACGGCCATATCGGAGCGGCCGTCGCCGTCAAAATCGCCATATACGGGGGTATAGCCCGGACCGCCCCAGACATCGCCCCACACTATGACGTGGCCGGCGACATCCTTGATAAACCACATACCATAGAGCTCGCAATACATCGCCATATCCGAAGCTCCATCGCCATCGTAGTCGCCAACAACCGGGGTGAACCCGGCGCCGCCCCAGTTCTCGGCCCAGAATAGAAGGCTGCCGGCAACCGTGCGTCCGTACCAGGTTCCTGAGGATTCATGGTAGACAGCCACATCCCAGACGCCGTCGCCATCGAAATCTCCGCTCACGGGAACGAAGCCGGCCTGCCCGAAATAGGTATCCCACAATATGACTTCCCATCCCGCAGTGCGCACATACCACGCCCCGCTCTGCTCATCGAAGACCGCGAGATCGGCCGTCATGGCATCGGGCGAGCTGAAAACTCCATAGACCGGAGCAAAACCGCTGCCGCCCCATGTTTCTGCCCAGAGGACATTGTTTCCGGCCATATCCCGGGCAAACCACATCCCGGCGCCATACACGGCAAAGTCTGCCAGGCCGTCTCCATCAAAGTCGCCGCTGATCGGGGTGAACCCGGCGCCGCCCCACTGCACGTCTATGGCGACAGGCCTGCCATCCACCGATCGCACATACCAGGCGCCATTGCAGACAACCACGAGATCCGAGATGCCGTCGCCACTGTAATCATTGATCCCCCGGCTCGGCGGCGCACCCTGCGTATCCAAGTGAACAGGCTCCTCGCGCATGGCGGAATTGTTCAACTGGTTGCTCTCCACGAGGGTTGACGGGAACGTGGGAGCCACGTAGACGAACAAGTAGTAATCCCCCACTTCCGAGGGCATGGTTATTGTGGATCCCGCCACGGTCACGACCGTATCCTCTCCGGCGGGAATCTCCAGGGCCTGGCTCGTCTGGCCGATCACCATCGCGTCGTTTCCAAGCAGCGGCGACGGCGAAGCATAGAACATAATTCCGACATAGCTATTCGACCCTTCCATGGGAAGGGTGCCCTCATTGCCAAGCCGGAAGGACACGACTGAAGGCGAGGCGCCGGTGGCTATCGTGTTCGGCTGGATCACCAGCCCCCACACAGAGAGGTCCACGCCGCCGGAGGCCGCGTAGCCGCTGCCTGAAGAGGAGAACGCGCTCGTAGCAGTGGAGTTCTTCGTCTTAACCCAGTAATAATACACCTTTCCAGCCTCGACGCTCGTGTCGGTGATCGCGGTATCAACCGTGCTGACGACCAACGAGCCACGACTATTCAGGTTGACCTCGCTTCTCCACACCTCATAGGCGGTAGCCGAGTTCGCAGCGGACCAACTCACATCTATCTTGTTCACCAGCGTTCCAGCCGTCGCAGTGACACTCGACGGCGGCGAGAGAATATAGCCGGCATCGGACTGGCTAAAGGCGCTCTTGTAGCGACTGTTCTTGGCCTTCACCTTATAGGTGTAGACAACGCCCGGCAAGACCTGGGTATCGTCATAGGAAAGGCCGTTGGCATGGAACACGTTCGTCAGCGACTGGCCCTCGATACCCCTGTGAAGTTCGTAACTGGCGGCGCCGGGAGAAGCCGACCATGTCGTCCGCACCTTATTAGTGTAGGTTCCAGCGCTCGAGAACAAACCGCCCGGAGCCGCCAGACCGCGGTAGCCGGAATCGGGCTCGCTCGCGTTCCCCACGATGCCGAACGCGCTCACGGAATGTATCCAGTAATAGTAGAGCAGCCCGGACGAAGCTGAATTATCGTTATAGCTTGTGGTCGTGACTTCGGCGATCTTCTGGGCATAGGAGCTGTCGAATGTCGTGTGCCGCCGCACCTCGTATCGCGCAGCACCTTGCGCGGCATTCCAGCTTACGATAACCTTCTCCGTGTCGATACCGTCGCTGGCTGTCACACCGGTCGGCGGCTCAGGCGACGAGATCACCACGGAAACCGCCAGGAACTCCGTCTGGGTAGTGACGCCCTCGCCCTCTCCCGTGTCGCCCCATCCGCGCACTGTGATGGTCCCTGTGTTCGTGCCCCCATCGAACCCGGACATATCCTCGAACATCACACCTATAGAGTACTGCTCGCCGGAGCTCACTCCACTGTACTTGCTCAAGGAAAGCCAGGGTATTGACTCCTCGATCGAGAAATCCATGAACGCCTTGGGCGGCAGGCTGTCGTTCCAGACAAGGAACGCCTGGTTCGTCGGGTTATTCCCCTTGTCCACCACCTGAGCGAGCGCCGCAGGAGATAGAGCCAGCTCTATGCCGGCCAAGACCTTCACCGCCACACTGATCGTTTGGCCGGATTCCTTTACGGTGAATCCGAACCGGGTATCCTGCGCATCAACTTGAATCGTGGCGGTATAGGCCGTGCTGCGGGCCAGGAGGTTGGAAGTGTTGAAGTTAATGACAATGTCGCCGGCGTTCGTCCCGGACGATGTGCCAAGGGAAAGCCACTGCCCGAATTCGGGCTCGTCATAGGTGACGGTATTGGTGTACCGAAAGTCATAGTATCCGCCCGTCTTCGACACGAGCGAGGTCTGGGCGGTCGCGTTCTGACCCTGCGGGATGGTGCGCAGGAAGTTGGTTGGCCCCACATTCAGGGTAGGCAGCCAATTGCCACCGTCGGCGCCAAGCGCGGGCGGATTGCTGTAACTGGCGACAACATTATCTAGAAACGTGGTAGCACCACTCCCGTTATACAGATCAAAACCGGAAAAACTCGCGATATCCTCCTTAACGAAAAGGATATCCTCCTTCAGCAGGATGAAATCGGCAAATAGTGTCCATTTCTTGGTGGTATAATTCTGGTAGAGGTCCAGCCGGACCCAGTTATTGGAAACGGGCGTCGCTGGGTTATCCGTAACGTCGTTCGTGATTGTAACCCAATTGGTCACCGGGGCAAGGGCATTATGAACCACGTACTGGCCGTTGCTGTTAACGAACAACATCGCCGCGAGGTTGGCGGGCACCTGAGGAGTATCTTCCGAATCATACAAAACCGGCAGCACATCCATCTGTAACCACACGTTGGACCCGGGCAGATTCTCGAACCTGTTGGACAAAACAACATCAATGGGAACCATAGCGGCATTCGTGCCCGCGTAGACGATATTGGTCTGCACCACGGCATCGGCGGAATCAGCGAACCAGCCGTGCAACCCGTCAACCAGGGGAGTACCCTCCGCAAATGACTCAAAATCATCCTCGTAAGGAAGGCTGGTGGTAGGCTGAGCGACAAGCTCGGGCGCATGGAGACCGAACCCCACTACAACAAACGCGAGAATGAGCTTGATTCTATTCACTGGCTCTCCTGCACAAGGTTCCCTCCCGCCCCTGGAAAAAACGGTAACTATTCAAGTATACTGAATTCTGACTCCTGGCTACTGAGCTGTTACAAATAATGAATACAATAAAGGCAGACAGCGACGCTACACGCACACACCCACCCGCCGACAACCAATACATCTCATTCTTTACATATTCTTATCCTGAATATTGAAAATGTCAACCAAAAAAAACCGGCAATTCTTATTTTCGAATAACGCCCGTGAAATTCGGGTTTGACTTTTGCGGCACCATGATGGATAAAGCCCGATCGTTTTACGGAGTTGCACCATGCAAATACAGACAGAAGCGCCGGCAAAGGTAAATCTTTTTCTGGATGTGATCAGGAAACGGGACGACGGGTATCACGAGATACGAAGCGTTCTCGCGCCCGTTTCACTGTTCGATATCGTGCATATCGAAACGCTTGAGTCCCCCATTATAGAGACGGTTATTGATGAAGACGGCATACGCCTGAACGGGATACCCTGGCCGGCGCCCATGCCTTCCTCGGATGACAATCTCGCCACGCGCGCCGCGCGCCTGCTAAAGGAGACGACCGCGCACCCGGGAGGCGCGCGATTGCGCATCAAAAAGAACATTCCGGTGGCGGGCGGCCTCGGAGGGGGCAGCGCCGATGCCGCGGCGGCGCTGAATGGGCTCAACGCCGCGTGGCGGACCGGCCTTTCCAGAGAAGCGCTCATGAAACTTGGGGGACAACTCGGCTGCGACATTCCTGCAATGGTGCACGGGGGCGTGGTCTGCATGGAGGGGCGGGGAGAAAAGGTCGCTCCGATGCACGTCGCCAGAAAAAACGGCTGGAGACTACTCCTGGTTAACCCGGGAATAGGTATATCAACTGCGGATATCTACTCGCGCCATAAACCGGACTTGACTTCTTCCGGGCGCGTGGATAGATTTCACAACATCGCATCAGGCTTGCAGGACGGTTGCGTCGAAGAGATCGCCAAGGGGCTGATCAACAGCCTCCAGGTGACCGCTTACAGGAAATACCCGATCCTGAAAATGATCAACAACGAACTTGAACGGTCGGGCGCGGCTGGCGTATTATTGTCCGGTTCCGGGGCGACGATAATGGCGCTGGCCCGGAACGAGGAGCACGGCTTGGAGATTGAGTCGCGTATCAGGAAGGCTATTTCCTGTCCTATTTGGACTTGCCTTGTCGCAGTCAATCCGCAATAATGCGCGGTTTCCTGGTCTCTGGCCGGAATGGACCGGGTCCGTTTCGTGTTGTTTGTGAGCGGCCATATAGGGAAAGCATGCAGTGGAAACTCGGCGGGCGGGAAATCTGCTGTTGAGAAGAAGCGCGGATAACTGCCCGATGGTGTAATCGGCAGCACACGGCCCTTTGGAGGCCAGAGTCCAGGTTCGAGTCCTGGTCGGGCAGCTCGGTTGAAAATCGGAAGGAGCATGGGTTTTGAAAATTTTCGGTGGAAGTTCCAATCCTAAACTGGTCAGCGACATCGCGCAGAATCTCGAGATTCCACTGGGCGATATCTGCATCACCCGTTTTCCGGACGGAGAGACATCGGTCCAGATAATTGACAACATCAGGGGCAAGGACGTCTTCATCGTACAGTCCACGTGCAATCCCCCCAACGAGAACCTCATGGAGCTGCTGATCGTGATAGACGCAATGCGGAGGGCTTCCGCGGCGCGCATCACAGCCGTGCTACCCTACTACGGCTACGCCAGGCAGGACAGGAAGGACCGGCCGCGCGTTCCAATCACAGCGAAGCTCGTGGCCAACCTGCTCGTGGCGTCAGGCGCGGACCGGCTCCTGACGATGGATCTGCACGCCCAGCAGATACAGGGCTTCTTTGACATCCCCGTGGATCACCTCTACGCCGCGCCCGTTTTCGTGAACCACCTTAGACAGCAGAACTTCAAGGACGTCGTGGTCGTGTCTCCCGATGCGGGAGGAATGAAGATAGCATACGCGTATTCGCAGATGCTCAACTCTGATCTGGCCATCGTGTCAAAGCAGAGAAAGGGGCCGAGGGAAGTGCTTTCGCACGGCGTGGTTGGAAACGTGAGCGGGCGCACGGCGATAATGATTGACGATCTTATAACAACCGGGGGGACCCTCTGCGGCGCGGCCAAGATCCTCATGGAGGCGGGCGCTCGCGAAATATTCGCGGCTGCAACCCACGCGGCATTCGTTCCTGAGTCGGCGGAGAAATTCCAGGCCTCCCCTATCAAGGAAATCGTTGTCACCGACACTATTCCCTTGCCATCTTACATGGCCGAGACCCCGATCAAGACACTGAGTGTGGCCATACTGCTGGCCGACGCCATTCGCCGTATACACAACAACCAATCAGTATCTTCGCTATTCAGCATATAGAAACAAGGGAAAAAGGAAAGAGTCAATGACAACGCAGAAAGAGACATTACAGCTGTCAGTGGAAAAAAGAGAAGAAACCGGAACCCGCCGTTCCAGGCGGATCCGGCAGCGAGGATTGATTCCGTGCGTAGTGTACGGAACCGACATCAAGCCCATGGCGTTCAGCATCAACCGGCATGAGCTCGAGATGGTGATCCGGCGCCACAGCGGCGAGAACATCATCCTTAACTTATCCGTGAGCGGGGAGATCATCGAGAACGTGCTCATAAAGGCGCTACAGCGCGACCCGGTTACGGATCACGCGCTTCACGCCGATTTCCTGAAGATATCCATGACCCGCAAGTTGCGCGTCATGGTCGCCATCCGCCTGGTCGGCGACCCGGTGGGCGTGACCCAGAACGGCGGAATTCTCGAACACCAGACCCGCTCGGTGGAAGTGGAATGTCTTCCCATGGATATTATAAAGGAATTCGTTATCGACGTCTCCGCCCTCGATATTGACGGGCGCCTGTTCGTGCGCGATATTCCATCGGATCCGAAGCTGACGATTCTTTCTCTGGGCGATGCTGTGATCGCCGCCGTGCACATGCCGAAGGCCGAGGAGGAGGTCAAGCCCGCCGAGGGTGCAGCCGCCGAGGGCGAAGCGCCTGTTGAGGGCGAGAAGAAGGAGGGTGCAGCCGCCGAGGGCGAAACAGCCAAGGCGCCCGCCGAGGGTGAAAAAGCCGAGGGCAAGGCCGAAGGTAAGGCCAAGGGCAAGGCGAAAGGCAAGGAATAGAATTTCCGTGGCGATTGCGCGATCGAGTCATCGGCTTATCATGACAAACGCCATCATTGTTGCTGGGCTCGGCAACCCGGGAAAGGCGTATGAAAATACGCTGCATAATGCCGGGTTCATGACTGTAGACGAGTTGGCGGACAGATGGGGATGCCGCTTGAGGCGCAGTTTGAGCTTGGGCGCCAGCAGCGCAAGGGCCGTTGTGTCCGGAAGAAAGGTACTGCTGCTGAAGCCGGCTAGTTACATGAACAACAGTGGCGTTGCCGTTGCTGCGGCGTTGCGGAAGACCGGCGGATCGGTTGCAGACCTGGTGGTGGTCGTGGACGATGCGGATCTCGATGCCGGGAGGCTTAGGATCAGGAGCTCCGGGAGCGACGGCGGACATAACGGGTTGAAGTCCATCATAGCCCACGCGGGCAGTCGCGACTTCGTACGCGTGCGCATCGGCATCGGACGTGATGCCGGGCATGCCGATCTCGCGGAACACGTGCTCAGCCCGCTTGGCAAGAAGGAGCGGATGGTATTGAAGTCAACGGTTGTCAGCGCCGCGGACGCGGTTCTGATGATAATGGAAAAAGGCGCGGAGACGGCGATGAACGCCTTCAATGCGCGAATAGACGGGAGGGATGGTTGAGAACATACGAAGCTGTGTTTATATTTAATGCATCGTCGGACGATGATGCCCTGGCAAAGGCAATTGAGGCGGTTCGAGCGGAAGCCTCTAATCTGGGGGGCAAGGTATCGAGCGTTACGCGAATGGGCAAGAACTCGTTCGTCCGCCCCTTGAAGAAGAAGGAATCAGGAATTTTCGCGCTCATGGTTTTCGATATGGACCCCGCCAATATAGGGGCATTGAACGAACGTTACAGGCTGAGCGAGAGCATCCTGCGCTTTCATATAGTTGCGGCAAAGCCAGGGCGTCCGGCGGAAGGCGCCAAGCAGGAACAAGGCGAAGCTAAATCATGAGGTGCTTGCAAAAGTCCGCTTTTGCAAGCAGAGGCTCTCATGATGCGGCCCGGCAGAACGGCGAAGGCAACAATGAGGAGGACTTGTCATGGCAAACTTGAACAGAGTGTTCATTATCGGAAACCTCACACGCGACCCGGAAGTGCGCTACATTCCATCCGGCAAGGCGGTTGCCGACCTGGGCATTGCCATCAACCGCAAATATAGGACGGCATCCGGCGAGGACAGGGAGGAGACCTGCTTCGTGGACGCCGTGGTGTGGGAGAAGCAGGCGGAAACCGTGGCCAAATATCTCAAGAAAGGCTCCCCTATTTTTATCGAGGGTTCATTGCAGTTCGATCAGTGGGAAACCGACGGTGAGAAGCGGAGCAAGCTGAGGGTTCGCGTGGACCGATTTCAGTTCCTTGACAGGAAACCCGGCCCGACCGGCGACGCGCCGGATGACGCGGCGAGACCGGCCGCCAAGCCGCGCCGCGAGCCAGGCGCCTCGGAACAGGGCCAAGAAACGGGCAGAGTCGGTGCGGCGCCCGGCGATGCGCCGGATGCAGATGATTTGCCTTTCTAAAACAAGCATGGAGGTTAATGTTGAAGACTACATCAAGAACAGGATCCAAGTCGTCGCGCTCCGCCAAGGGCGGCAAAAAGAAGGCACCCCGCGAAACGTTTGATTTCGGCGACGAGCGCCGCTCGCGCTACCTGGCCGGAACGTCCATTGATTTCAAGAACGGGGAACTGCTGAAGAAATTCATGACCGAGCAAGGCAAGATTATGCCCCGCCGCATAACAGGCACGACCGCCAAGCAGCAGAGACAGCTGAAGCGGGCAATTAGCCAGGCGAGGATATTGGGATTAGTTCGTTAGCCTTTTGTGGAGATTGATATATGACACAGGAATTGATCTTGATGACGGATGTTGAAGGGATCGGCGCGGCGGGAACTGTCGTGAAAGTGGCCGACGGCTATGCCCGCAACCACCTTATTCCCCACAAGTTGGCCGCCCCGGTCAGCGGCGCCGCCATGCGACAGCTCGAGAAGAAACAAAAGCAGAGCGAGGAACAGCGCAAGACGGAAATCGAGAAGGCAAGGACCGTCGCGGCCGCCGTGGAAAAGGCATCCTGCACCATCACCGCGAAGGTCGGTGAGAACGATAAGATGTTCGGATCAGTGACCACCGCCGACATCGCCGAATCGCTCGCCAAGCAGGGCATACAGCTTGACAAGCGCTGCATACTGCTGGATGAGCCAATCCGCGAACTCGGGGTCTATACGATCAAGACCAGACTCCATGCCGAGGTCGAGACTCCGCTGAAAGTCTGGGTTGTCGAAGAATAACAACCATGGAGCGGCATGTCACAATTTTCCCAATCCACCAGGACGCCCGGGAGCGATCTTCGAGAGCGGTTGTACAACGAGGAAGCCGAGCGGTGCCTGCTCGGCGCCATCCTGCTCGACTCCGACAGGACGCTGGATTTCTGCGTAGAGAAGCAGGTTGAGACCGAATCTTTTTTCCTCAGGCCGCACCAGACCATATACGCGGCCATGCTGGACATGTCCCGGGAGGGCAAGCCGGTTGACGCTCTCACCCTCTCCAACAAGCTGGGCGCGCAGGACAAGCTGAAGGAAATCGGAGGGACGATCTACTTGGGCCAGCTCACCGAGTCGGTTCCCACCACCGCCCACGCCGAGTACTACGTAGATATCGTGCGCCAGAATCATCTGCTGCGCCGCATCATCGAATGCGCGCGTAATGCCGAGAAGGAATGCTATTCTTCGGACGATGAGGCCGACATGGTTCTCGGCCGCGTCGAGCAGAGTTTTTTCGAGATATCGGACCAGCGTCACAATCTCATGGTTCCCTGGCAATTCGCCGTCAAAGAGACCATGAAGACTATCGAGCACCTGCGCCTGAACAAGCGCGACGTGAGCGGCGTCGCCACAGGTTTTAAGGATATTGACAGGCAGCTCCTCGGCCTGCACGCGGGCGAGATGATCGTGCTGGCCGCCCGCCCCTCCATGGGCAAGACGTCACTGGCCATGAACATAGCGGAAAACGTGGCAACCGGAACTCCCGGGGAGAAGCCTAAGGCGGTCGGCATATTCAGCCTTGAAATGACGCGGGAACAGCTGATCATGCGGATGCTGGGCAGCCGCGCACGCATAGCGGCCCACAAGATAGCATCCGGCTACCTCACCCCCGCCAACCACGGCCTGCTCGCACAGGCCGCCGATGCGCTCATGAAGGCGCCCATTTACCTGGACGACACCGGGGATCTTGACATAATAGAGCTGCGCGCACGCGCGCGCCGGATGAAGAAGAAACACGATATCGAGCTGTTCATCGTTGACTACCTCCAGCTGCTGCACTGCAAGGAAAGCCGCAGGGAAGGCCGACAGCTTGAAACATCCGCCATTTCAGGCTCCATTAAAGGCATGGCCAAGGAATTGAAGGTGCCTGTCCTCGTGCTCAGCCAGCTGAACCGCGCCCCGGAAGCCAAGGACCGCGAGGGTAGACCTCGCCTTGCCGACCTCCGCGATTCCGGCTCCATCGAACAGGATGCGGATGTGGTGTGCCTCCTCCGGCGCCCGTCCCGGTACAAGGACTATGACAAGGGAGAGGGCGCCAATGCCGAGGAGGGGCTCGCAATAGTCGACGTGGCCAAGCAGAGAAACGGACCGACTGGAGAGATCAAGCTTGTGTTCCTGGACGAGCTCATGAGGTTCGAAAACTATGCCGGGATCCAAGAGGGCGGGGAGCCGGGCGCCCCGCCCGATGGGAACGAGATATGATATGACTAACTCAAGTCTTTTCCCTTGCCGCGTACCACGCCGGAACCGCTTTCCACCCATCGCGCTCGCGGCGCTTGCCCTGTTTTCAACCTGCATCGCGGCGGGCGCCTCGATCATCAAAGAAGTCAAGGTCAAAAGCCTGGACGTGGAAGTCCAGAACGAGGAGTTCGTCCTGTCCCGCGTGAGCGTTAAGCCGGGCGACCCGGTTGACCAGCAGGCAATATCGAGAGACGTCGAAGCGCTTCTCGGTATGGGGCGCTTTTCCTACGTCAACGCGGAAATAACACCGGGGACCGACGGCCACACTCTTACCTATACCGTCGCCGTGAAACCCATACTGGGACAGGCTGTCAAGGTGGAAGGCGCTGAGGCCATGGGCGCTCGCCGCGTTGAAAAATGGCTAGACACGAGGATAGGCGAGCCGGTTGACGAGTCCGTCATGGCCGTCCGCTGCCGAAAGGTGATCGAGGAATACAACAAGCGCTTTTATCCCTACGCGAACGTCGTCCCCACGATAGATATCAACAAGGCTACAGGGTTCGCATTCGTGACGGTGAAGGTAGATGAGGGGCCGCGCGCCAGTCTGCGCCGCATCAATTTCGAGGGCAGCACTTACAAGCCGCCGGGCCGTTTTTGGCGTGTTGTCGCCGGTCTCACCGGCTGGGAGAAAAAAAGCGATCAGTCGGTGCCGCCCGTGGTTCTCACTGATGCCGTCAAGGACCAGCTCTGGCACATCTTCTCGTTTATCACGAAGCGCGGACAATATGATCCGCAGATGCTGGAATTGAACAGGAACATCTTCACCACCATATATCAGGACAACGGGTACCTCGATGTCAGCATCAGCGAGCCCGAGGTGAACGCCTACAAGCCGAACAGGCTGGAGGCTTCGTTCACCATCACCGAGGGCAGCCAGTACAGGATCGGAAATACGTCAACCAGGGGGATCTCCCTGTTCCCCGAGGCCGACATCACCGCCCTCATCAAGCTCGCCCCTGGCTCCATAGCCTCGATGGGCGCGATCCGCGGGACCGCATCGGCAATCCAGGCTTATTACCAGACCCGCGGCTACCTGCGGTCCTCAGTAACGCCAATCCTGTCCGCCCACCCCACCGAGCCGATTGTTGATGTCGAATTCGCGGTGACTGAGGGCCGGCTCGTGAACATACGATACATAGACATTCGCGGCAACACGACCACGAAGGACAGCGTGATACGGCGCGAAATTCTCGTCTACCCGGGCCAGGTCTACGACCAGGTTCGCGTTCGGAGGAGCGAACACATACTCCAGAACCTGGGGTTCTTCTCCAACGTCACGAGCTATCCGCGCGAAACCCTTGACCCCGTGAAGGACGATCTCGTTTTCGAGGTGGTCGAGCAGAAGACCGGGCAGTTCCTCGTCGGAGCCGGCTACTCGAGCATTGACGCTCTGATCGGTTTCGTCGAGCTCTCTCAGGGGAATCTCGATATAATGGGATGGCCCTACTTCACCGGCGGCGGACAGAAGATCAGGATGCGGGCGCAATTGGGAACAGAACGGACCGATTACGAGATATCTTTTGTGGAGCCATGGTTCCTGGGCCGCAAGCTCTCGCTTGGCGTTGACCTCTACGACACCACCCAGAAATACCTGAGCGACTACTACAACCAGGAGCGGCTCGGCGGCGCAATCACGCTGGGCCAGCCGTTGCGGGGTTTCTTCCAGAGGGCGGACCTGCGCTACAGCTTGGAAAACATCTCGATTTTTGACATCTCGACAAACGCGGTCCAGAGGATCAAGGACGAGGAGGGAAATCGCATGGCCAGCTCGCTGCGCCTCACCTTCACGCACGACACGCGGGACAGCGTCTTCGTTCCGACGCGCGGCAACAAGACCACCGTCGCAGGCCAGATCTCCGGCGGACCGCTGGGCTTCGATACCGACGTCTACGGGTTCGAG
This sequence comes from uncultured Verrucomicrobiota bacterium, assembly GCA_964458525.1. Taxonomy (GTDB): domain Bacteria; phylum Verrucomicrobiota; class Kiritimatiellia; order JAAZAB01; family JAAZAB01; genus CAYWJE01. Next base: position 21,756 of record CAYWJE010000004.1, on the reverse strand, counting down.
GCCGAGAGCACGACCTATGTCCCGCTCTGGCTCCGCCACGTGCTCAGCCTGCGGCTATGGGCTGCGGTGGTCGAGGAATACGGATCGAGCGAGGATGTCCCCCTATTCGACCGGCTCTACCTCGGCGGCGCGCGAACCCTGCGCGGGTTCAAGTACCGTTACGCGGGACCTTACGAAGAAGGCGAGCCGATCGGCGGCAAGACGGCCGCTATGGCCTGCGCGGAGTACACCATACCCATACCCGCCCTCAAGGTGGTTCGCTTCGCCGCATTCTACGAACTCGGCAACGTTTGGCTCGACGCTTACGATTTCGACTTCGCCAACTATTGCTCCGACGCCGGTATAGGGCTCCGGCTGGACATTCCCGGATTCCCGGTCCGGCTCGATTACGCCTGGCCGCTCGAAATAAGCGGGGACGTGGAGAGGACGTCGGCGCGGTTTAATTTCCTGCTGGGTTATGGGTTCTGATTCTCTTGAAAGGAGTTGCCATGAAGAATATCGCATTGTTCCTGCTTCTGTCGGCCGCCGCGCTCTCCGCCGTTCCATGCCGCGCGGATCCGCCCCGCATTGCAGTTATTTCCATGGAGCGCGTCTTCGACAAGCATCACAAGACACAGTCCGCCAACACCATAATGAAGGCGAAGATTGACGAGATGGAGAAGGATCGGCAGAAGATGCTGGACGATATGAAGAAGATCAAGTCGGAAATGGAAACTCTCGGACTGGAGGCGGCGGACAGCTCGCTCAGCGAGGCCGAACAGAAGAAACGCATTGAGAAGGCAAAAGAGAAATATGCCGCATACTCAGAGGCGGAGGAAAGGCTCATACGCTTCGACCGGCTCTCGAAAAGCGAGTTCGGCAGCCGGATGCGCGAAACACAGCAGGAGATAGTGGATGATATCCGGCGCATGGTTCAGCTTTATATCAAGGATAAGAACATAGCGATTGTCCTCGACAATTCCGGCAAGACCATGAACGGCGTCGAACCGGTGATCTATTACGACCAAACGCTGGATATAACCGACGACATAATCGCGCTTCTCAACAAGGCTGCGGATTGAAGAAGAAAGGAAGAAAGCGATGAAAATGACAGTGGCTGAAATCGCAAAACAACTCGCCGGCGAGGTTGAAGGAAACGGCGGGATAGAAATATCAGGTCTCGCGGGCATACGCGAGGCGCAGAAGGGACAACTCTCGTTCGTTGCATCCGCCCGTTATGCGGCCGCCGCGGCAAACACTAATGCTGGCGCCGTTATAGTCAACAAGGACTGGAACAAGCCCTGCTCCGCGACGCTCGTACGCGTGGAGAACGCAGAGAAAGCGTTCGCCGAGACCGCGCGCTGGTTCGCGCCGCCGCCCATTGAATGGCCAGCCGGCGTGCATCCATCCGCTATCGTGGCGGCTGACGCCGTCCTGGGCAAGGACGTCTCGGTGGGGCCGTATTGCATTATCGAGCCTGGCGTGCGACTGGGAGACCGCTGCGTCATCTCAGCTTTCTGCTATATCGGGCACGGAACGGCAATCGGCGACGACTGCAGATTCTATCCGAACGTCAGCATAAGGGAATACACGAAGATCGGCAGCCGGGTGATCATCCACAACGGCACGGTAATCGGCAGCGACGGATTCGGCTATGTCCAGGAGGGATCCAAACGCCGCAAGATACCCCACACCGGGATCGTGCTGATCGGCGACGACGTGGAAATAGGCGCGAATGTCACGATTGACCGCGCAAGGTTCGGGCAGACCAGGATAGGCAACGGCGTAAAGATGGACAATCTCATACAGGTGGCCCACAACGTGATCATCGGCGATGACTGCGTGCTGATTGCGCAGACCGGAGTGTCGGGCAGCACGGTCATAGGCGACCGCACTATTCTCGCAGGGCAGGCGGGCATAGTGGGCCACCTGACCATCGGCCCTGACGTGATAGTCGGCGCACAGGCCGGAGTGACAAAGGACGTGCCCGAAAAATCCTACATGCTGGGTTCGCCGGCGCTGCCCCATGACAGATTCGCAAGGAACCATGCCCACATAATGCGGCTGCCGGAGCTGAAGGACAAGATTCAGGAGATGGAGCGGCGGCTGGCCGCCCTTGAACAGCAGCGCCCGAAGGCTCGCGCATGAATTCGCGCATTCGCAAATCGCGGCGAGGCCGATGATATCGGCGTCAATAAAAAGGAGATGACACATGAAGACAGAACAACTTGAGAAGGAAGCGATCAGAATCGGCACGCTGGTCCAGGCGACGAACGCGCCCGCTTACATCAAGCAGATAATGCATCACGGGTTCGAGTGCTTTTCACTGACCTTCTGGCAAACGCTCGGTGCCACCGACATCAAGAAGCTCGCGCGGGATGTCAACGAATGCCTCGCCGGCACGGGCATCATAATAAGCACAGTGTCCATCTTCGGCAACCCGCTCGAAAACACGCCCATAGACAAGGAGACCGTCAAGGGATGGCGCACCTTGATTGACAACGTTCACCTGTTCGGCGCCGACATCGTAACCGGCTTTGCAGGACGGCTGCGCGGCCAGCCCATAGACAAGAGCATGAAGAAATACAAGAGCGTGTTCGGGCCCCTTGCAAAACGCGCCGCCGACAAGGGCGTCAGGATCGCCTTCGAAAACTGCGACATGGGTGGAACCTGGAACACCGGGGATTGGAACATAGCTCACCACCCCATCGCATGGGAGATGATGTTCGACGAACTCCCCAACAAGAATATAGGGCTCGAATGGGAGCCCTGCCACCAGATGATCAAGCTGATTGACCCGATGCCTCAGCTCAAAAAATGGATGGAGCGCATATTCCACGTGCATGGAAAAGACTGCACAGTGCACTGGGATATCGTCCGGGAGCACGGAGTGCACGGCCCGAAGCAGTTCGCCTATCACCGCACGCCTGGCTTCGGGGACTCGAACTGGACGGACATCATATCCGAGCTGAGAAGGCACGGCTTCAAGGGATGCATTGATATCGAGGGTTGGCATGACCCGGTATACAGGGGCGACCTGGAGATGACCGGTCAGGTCCACGCGCTCAACTACTTGAAACAGTGCCGCGGCGGGTCTTATGTGGATAATCCCATGTAATCCGGAGTACAGCAGGATCTGTGAGACTGCTTCCTTCTTCAGCAGGCTCGCAGAGCCTGCTGTACTTTACTTATCGGGACATAATGAGCTTGTGCCGGGCGGCAGCTCCATGGTCGTGTCAAGCGACTTGAACCCCGGAATCGGGGCTGTCCTGATATGCAGCTTCATGGGTTTATCCGTCGGGTTATGGACATCAAGTTTCACCCGGTCCTTGTTCCATGAGACCACCTCGATCACGGCTGCCGGATCAGACACGGCGACCAACTGCCCGGCGACAAATGCGCCCGGCCTTGCAACGTCAAGCCGCGGCCAGGCCCGGCCTTCAAAGACGCCCGTGAAGGAAACCCGTTCGTCCCCCTCCTGCCAGATTCCGACAGGCAGGTTCGGATTAAGACCCGTGAATTCGAGCGGCACATCGAAAAGCATATTAGTGCAGGCCTTGACAACGCTCCCGGAAATGATCCCCTTGTCGTCCCGAACTTTCACTGGGAAGGACGGAATTTCAATCCCGCCTGATGTCAGTTTCAGGGCATACGGCGGATCGCCGAGAAAACCGAACTGTGTCATCCAGTTGGTAGGGTCGTTCTGAAAACTCTGGCCGTAGCGCCCCGTCACACCCAGCCCCTCCGAGGTCATCAGAAAACTGCCCTTTATCCTGTAGCCGGCAGGCAGCTTGCCGTCCTTCGCCGGCGGCGTCAGCAGACCGAAAGAGCGGCCGGATACGCCCAAGCCGGGGGTTAGTGGTATGAATCCGCCCGCCAATCCGTGGACAGGGATCGCCGTATCGCCCGACTTCGGGAGCGGCCCCGAGACCATCTCGCCTTTCTCCATCCACAGCATTGAATCGGCCATAACGCCAGCGACGGTGAGCAGCAATCCGCCGCCTTTCTCCGGGAGCTGCAGAGCCTTTTTTAGAACCAGATCGTATTCCACCATGCTTACCACCGTGCGCCCCGGCTTGCCCCTTGTGAAAGAGAAGGCCATGACCGAGCCCTCGAAATCCTCCGAGGGACGAGTGGGAAACGCGGGGCGGGCGTCGCCCCATGTGTTGTTGGCCGTGGCTTCAATATAGGTCTGCTCCAACACGCCGCGGGCGGTTATCACGTCGGGAGCAGTGAAAGGGAAATCCAGCTTCGGCGCCATGCACTTGCCCACCGTCCCGATCCTCGGAGCTTCTTCCAGCCCGAGGATCCGGGACTGGAGATTGAAAGGAAGATGCGTTCCCGGATACCATGCGCAAACGTGGCCCAGCCAGTTCTGCCTGTCCGCGCAGCGGAAATGATACCTGCCCGGCACGGTGCGCAGAACGGAGGTCAACATGCCGCGTCCGGCGTCATCTTTTGCCGTTACAAAAAGGCTGCGTTGACGGCTATGCTGAAGAAAGGCCTGTCCCTCAAAATGGTTTCCTTCCGGCAGCCATCGCCGCAACAGGCCGAACCCGTCGCGCAATTCCACGGAAACAAGAGGCCTGTCGTTTGTGACCGCGATGTCAACGCGCATGATCTCGCGGTTTTCCGCCTCTGGCCCGGCGTCCTTCGGCATCCCGACCCATGTTGTCGCGATCGGTCCCCCGCTGATCAGATAACGCGAGGGCCCGTCAAAATAATGATTCAACCCCACGCGGAAATAACCCACCGCATTGGCGAGAGTATCAGCGGGAAGCAGCTGCTGGTAACCGGTCCGGGCGGCCGCGGCCACTTCCGAAGGACTGAATATCTCGTGCACCGCAAGGGGATGGGGAACGCTCGCGCTGTCGGCCTGCCATGCGAAATTTTCCGAAGCGTCCTCCGCGAGCTTGCCGTTCCTGTAAGTATAAACCGTGAAACCCTGCCAGTGCTTGAGCAGCTCGTTGGGCGTAGGCCCGGACGTGGTACGGTGCGCCGCCACGATGTGGTTGCCGTAACACAGATTGATGTAAGCGGGATGCGCAAGCCGCTTGCCGTCCTCTGAAAGCCATTGTTTGCGCGGATAAAAAGGTGCGCCTATCACAAGAAAATGGTTCCCCCACAAATCCATTATGTCGAAACCGGGCAGACACACCAAATCATCCGATGAACAGCTTTCGCATTCTTCCGTCAGTTTTTGAAATTCGTCCGCGGAAAGACTCTCGAAAGTTTCGGTGAAAGCGATCATCGAATAGCCGGCCTCCCGCGCCGCGGAGGCATATTCGGCCGGCGTTCCCTTGCCGTCGCTGAACGAAGTCCTGGCGCCGATCAATCCCTTGAAGAATCGGATATCGCCGGGGATAACCGGATCCGCCATCTCGGGATAATCAGCCTGGCCGCTGCCGCGCCATACCCTTGTCGCGGCATGTTTCCAGGAAGGAGGCATGGTCATTGTTTCAACATCGAGAACCGGATTGTAATTTGTCACGATTCCGGCATCCTTGATAACGACAGGATCGCCGCCGGCGTAGCCGCCAAGACCTTCAACGGCGCTTTTTTCGCCAAGCCAGCCGTAAAGCTGCATGACAAATCTGCCCGTGTCGCTCGGAGTCAGGCCGTCGCCCTTTTCAAGAATGATGCCATCAACCACGCCCACGGATTGTTCGCCTATGGCGCCTTTCGTTATGCTGGTGTATCCATATCTGTGTATATAGACCGCAGCCGGAGACAGGACGGCCATCCGCCCCTTCCCCACCTCGCGCGCCGCCGCCAGAACGGGCGGCTTCGCCATGTCCACGCCTTCCATCGGGCTCCATTGATGATCGGCGCTTATCGCGACCACGGAACCCGGCATTCCCCTCACAAGCACGGTCCAGTTTTTATCCGGCATCAACGGCGGCGAGAAGTAGCAATCATCCCATCTCGCGCTGCCGGCGGGATAATAAATCCGTTTCACGTCTTTTGTGGCCGGGTGCGGTTCAACCGCCTCGGTCCACGCATACCCGTTGGTTCCGTATGCCTCCCACAGATTGAACATCCTGGCCGTGTCGTAAGCCGAAGCCTGGTAAATGCTGAGTCCGAAAGGCTTCATTGTCTCGTTGAATCCAACCGCGAGACTGCCGCCAATATCGGTAAGGCTGGGGTAAACAAGCACGCCCGCGCCGTCATTCACGGCTTTCCAGACATTATCCAGATTATCCAGATACTTTATCGTGTATTGTCCGAAAATGTTATACTGATTGCCGGCGAGAACGGTCTGATCAATCACTATGACATTGAACTTCCGTATGAATTCCGGATCAAGACGCTCCTTCAGACTCGCCGATGCAACGGTGTAGCCGTTATCGACCAGCTTCGCCTTGTATGCCGGGTCAATCTTCGGATCAAGACTGAGGAACAATATGCTCCCGGCCGGCTTCTCGGTGGCGCGCGCCGTCCGCACGGCGACAAACGAGACTATCATCATGGAACACGCCGCGGCCAACATGCTCGCCCGCCCCAGCAGCCCGCTCATCCGGGAAAAGAGATTTTCTGTCCTCATTTTTTTATTCCTCCCGCCGTTGATTACTCGGAAAGCCATATTCTAATCATAACAACCCACACAACTCCACTAGATATGTTTTGAATAGGTATCATACCTATTGCTTCATGGCAAGAAAAAAAACGGCTATGCCTGCAATCAAAAAAAACGGTTTACCCGTCCGCCACGGGCGGACTCGCCGGTCCGGATACAAGATCGGGACGGGTGGCGCAGAGGGTTCCCTGCCTTGACCTAAAAAGAGCTGTTGAACGGCGAAGGGATTACACTTACTCGCCACTTTTCGTCGGATACGCTCACCCGAACCGCTTGCACGTCAGCCGGTTTTGAAAATATATTTTGCCACAAAAATGCCCGGGAAACACAAGAAAACAACAATTAAACTGGCAGATGCGTGGCAGCTTGTCCCGCGGAATTCAGATGGAAGGACACGGCTGTCCGTCACTACCATAGCGCCATAACTCATGCAGCATGGCGACTGCGGACGCATTTCATGGATAAGGCGCAGTGTCTCGCCCGCCAGTGCGCTGCCGAACCCCCACCCTATCCTTGCCGGAGTGGCGGCGCCGACCGCATCCCTGGCCAGCGAGCAAAGCCATGCCTGCAGACGTTCGGAATAGACCTCATCCACCCGCTTCAGATAGTTTGTGCGCAGCACCACCGGTCAGCCATGCGTGTGTGGCTGCACCCGATGATGATTGAATCCGTATCAAGGCCGGCCGCGGCGGCCATCGCCTCGACGTAGCGCTCGACTCGCGCTGTCTCCAAAGCCGCCATATCGCAGGTCACGAACAACACGCGCGTGTGCTCATCGGCCAGATAAAGCGCGTTGGCTTCGAGGTCGTCGCGAATGGACTCCACCTGCTGATCAGGAAAGCCGGCGCTCTGCTTCATGGTTCCGATTTCATTATTGATCACAATTGATGACGCGCCCACGATCATGATATTTCTCCTCCATCACCAGGCTTGCCAGTTGCGGAAGATTGGCGGCTGTTCGAGATTGCGCACTTCAAACCCGTGTTCGCCATCCAGAAGCGGGATGACCAGAACAGAGACTTCCGGGTAATTGGGATCATATCCGCCCCTCCCCGCAATCGCCGGATCGGTCGTGCGGGATGAGCCAGGCAGAGTGGGAATGCCGTCAACCACGAGCGTCGCATAGCGGTCCACGCCTTCAGGAAGAGTGATGTTTACTGATCGCCCGCCGCCGGCATGCCTGCCCATCACGGAATCAATCCGGAAGGTAAGGTCATACGGACCAATCCCGTTCCAGACCGCGGCCGGTCCGGCGCCCGCGCCCTCTCCCTCGATCACCGCGAGCCTGACAGTGTTCTCGACGGTGTTGACGACGATCCCGCCGCGGCGGCCCCGGAACCATGCGCCTTTTTCCGAGAAATTAAGCGGCTCGTCCGAGTCGAACACTAACGCAAAGCCTCCCTCGAACTCAATTCTCCGGACGCCGGGCTGAACCTCCGAGGAGTCGCCAACAGGCGGCTTAAAGGCTATATCATGGACAGGGAACGGGATAACGACCTCTCCGCCCGCCTTGGTCTCGGCAAGGCTTATCTCGCGCGATGCGGGCACTGCGCTTTTCAAGGTGAACTTCTGGTATCGTATTTCGCCGGGCGCTTCGGATATGACAAGACGCACCTTGCCGGACTGGGTGCGCACGGCTCCAGCGCGGCCTCGGAACGCCACTTCTTTGTTCTCGAACTTTATATCGCGATTTCCGATGAACACCCAGTCCGTTCCTTCGCTGGTCTTGATTTGCAGCACACCGTCTTCTATCGCGGTTATGGCCGGCGATTTCTCATCGCCTGACGCGGGGTACAGAACCGCGACAGTGTCCTGTCCGGCGTCAATGGGTCCGATGGCGCTCACCGACAGGGTTTCGGAAGTTTTCTTGCCGCCGCTGTTTCCCTCGCGCGAGGCCTGTCTGGTTTCCACTTTCACGCTCTTAAGATCCGGAAACCGAACCAGCAGGCGCGGCCCGTAAGGGCTGGTGTAGTCAAGTCCACCTTTCACGCCGCTGACCTGCTCAACGGGGCCGACGGTCTTCATGTTCCACCAGTAGGGCTTAAGCTCGCCCACTGCGCCGGGAATGACGATAAAGCTGTCGCGGAACACGAAATAATTCGGGCCCGCAGGGGACATCCCCTTCAGGAACAGGATCTGGCGGGTCCAGCGGAGCGGCGGATAATCAGCCGCGCCCCGGAGATAATCAACGCTCTCCTCAAACGAGTGGGCGTGCACGTCGGAAGACGGGTTCCACGCGCCTATCAAGTTGCTGTTGTTCGCCCCCTGGCGCACGTCGGGAGCAACATCCTGAGGACTCAGGCGCGGAGAGCTGTACCATCCGAAACCGGCATTCATCTCGATATAAGGCTTATGCTGATGAAGCGGATAAGCGAACAGGCTGATGTCAACGAGCGGGGCGCCCTTGCTGAAGAGCACGAAATCCCCTTGATTATCATCGCAATGGCTGATGAAATAGCCCTGCCGATAAGAAAGAAAAGTCTCCCCTTCATCGCCCGCATGCGCCCGCAGCGCCACGCCCAATCCTGGAATCCAGCGGCTGGCCAACAGCTCGATCGGCGCGGCGGCGGGCGGATTCTTTTCAGCCACGTATACAGCGTGTTGAAAAACTTGCATCATGCCAGCCGAGCGGAAAGCCCGTCTGCGCCCAGCCCCAGAACAATCCTTCCGAAAGGGCCGGATTTGATTTCCCAGCCACCCCGACGGCGGGGAGCCACTGGCCCAAATTATCGCACCTGCCCTCGTGCCCCCACGCTGGAACGGCCCGAAGACCGGAGCGCGGGTCACGCGGAGCGCTGAAATAAAGAGGCTGCACGGCGAGATCCAGAACGAGTCCGCGCGCCTTTGGATCGAGTCGGCCCATCCGGTCCAGGATGTTCGCGGCATGCACGAGCGTGGAAGCGCTGGCGTCGTAATAGCTGAACAGTTCTGACCAGCCGCCTTTCGGGCCGGTGTTCGAAAACAGCTTGTATTCCACGAATTGCGTCATGATGTCCAGCCATTGCTCTGCCTGGGGGTGATCGGGAATCAGCGCTGTGGCGTATAGCAGCGGCATAAAGCGCACGATCGCCATGTTCGGATTGCCGAGGTGCACCATGCTTCCGCGCGGCCCGTAATCCGGCTCCGAGGCGAGGGAGGCCATTGCCGCAAGCTGCGCTCGCAATACGGCGCGCTGCTCGACGGAGAGATGACTGCTCGAAAGCAGGTCTTCCATGCCGCTTATCCATTGCGACGACGCATGACCCTGCCGCCACAGAGGGAACCAGTAGTCAAGGTCCGCGTTTATCTGGCCGAGCGCCGAGCTCCAGTAGCCGCGGTCGGCCGAAAGCCGGGCATAAAGGTCAGCCGCCTGTTTGGGATCATCAGTAACCGCGAGCCAACCGCGCATGGCTTCCGCGGGCGGTGGCACAACCTCCTTGCTTCCCAGCGCCGGGCGGAGGCGGGCAATATCATCCCTGTTGTAGAACATTCGCGGATAGGAAACAGAGGGATCGGCGGGCCAGTCGAGCGCCCAGTCCTTGTAATCGTCAATATTGATGTAGCCCTCACAGCGGCGGAAATCGTGCAGTTCATTCAGGCTCATCATAGGGCCGCCGAACAGCACCCACTGGCGACGGCCGAAGGTGTACGGCAATTCCGGGTCGTACTCGCCCGTGTGAACGGAGCGATTGGGATGGACGTGCGCGGAGAGAGGCAGACGCCATTGCACATCGCCGTCGGCTGTGGTAGAGAGCCACTTGAAGTGATAGGCGCCATCGTTTCGCCAGTTGCCCGCGTGAACCGGCATTATGCCGACGAACGGAGGGTTTTCCATCTTGCCGACCTGATCGGCCTTGATAAGTCCCGCGTAAAAAACATAATTCCCGAACACCGCCCACGGCTCTATTCCCACGACAACGCCGGCGCGGGCGGCATCGTAGAACAGCTCGTGCGTCCCGTAGGGCGTTCGATCCTCGTTGAAATTGAAGCCAGGCCGGTTTGTGAGCGTTTTTTCAAGCTCTGTTTTGCCCGGCTGCACGCCGCTGCCGTAGAACTGGCGCTCCCAGAATATATGATCCGGACGCCAGCCGCCGGATTTGCCGCCGCCCGAGAGCGAGAACACGACCTCGATATCGGCGGGCGACCGTTGCTGCCACCTGTGCGTTTTGCCCACCTCGCCAAGATCATATTGCTCGTCTACCCACGCATTTGACTCGCCGGGCGCAAGTCGGATCGTGAAGCGATAGTAACGCTCCTTGTCCAGGCTATACACGATTTCCGCCTCGGTGAACAGCGGCCCCTCTTCCGTCACGCGGCAGGAATAGCCGAGGAGCGACGGTGCGTTCGAGGAATCCTTTACGGAGAAGAAACTGCCGCCAACCCATTCGCCGTTGTGCAGTCGAAAACCGGACAGCGGGCCGGGCGCCGCATCGGCGCCGGCTTCACGAATCAAGGGTTGCGGCGCGGGAAAATTCTTATCACCCTCAGGCGGCAGTCGCACGGCAAACGCGCCGCTATCGAGCGTCAGCCCGTCCGCGCTGCGAGTCAGGGCAACCTTTGCAGCCGTGGGCGGCACGCCCTGCTCCAGTTGAAAGGCGTATGAGCCTTTTGGCGCCAGCCCCGCGCGGAAGACCAGCCGTGCCGCCTTGACGCTGCCGTCCTTGTGCCGCTCAACCTTCGTGAACTGGCAGGGAACAGCGGCGCCTTCGGAGTTTAGAAGCCGCACATTGTCCTCGCGAACAAGACCGCTCGCAAAATCAACCCTATATATCACGGGCATCTCCCGCCAGGTGCGGCCCAGCCGCTCCTCGCTGCGGAATTCCGCCAGAGGCGCAGCCTGCGCGGCAGCTCCGGCGGCTAACATCGCAAAGAGCGCCGGGAATGAGGATTTGAAGAACATAATGCCCCTTCGTTGAGTGTCATGAGTTTTTGAATATTCTTCTGTAGCCGCGTCCGATGGGCGCGGATTCCGGACCGGCCCCACCAGGGGGCGGTGACACCCCGACCCGGCCCAACAGAGAATCGAACTATTTATACACCAACGCGTGCCTGGCCGCCACTTGCTTTGTTCCCGGTGGCCTCTGCGGCATGTCTGCCGCTCAGCGGAACGCCGGAGACCGAAGTTCCCATTTTCCCGTCATCCGTCGACACTTTAACGGATCAAGACACTACCGAAGCTTGATAACAATTCTCTGCGAACCGAACGTTCCGAATCGGATCGTCCCGAGCTCCGCGCCCGGCGCAATGCCTGTGCCGGGGTTGACCGACAACGTGCCCGTGAAAGAATCGGGCTGAGTTTCAACAAAATCCATGCTGTTGGTAACCCCTATGCGGGCGCGCTCGTACGCAGCGGCCTTCATGCGAAGAACGCCGATGCGCCCGCCGGCTCCGGCGCCCTTGTTCGCAGCCGCGTTTCCGCCGTCAGCCTTTAATATGCCGCCGCCCTCGAATTTCTTGCACACAATGACAATGCCGCCGCCCGACCCGGCGCCCTCCTGAGCGTACGAGGAACTCGCGTCAATCGTACCGTCAATCCGCACAGTGCCGCCGTCCGTGACCAGCCAGACGAGCCCGGCTGCAGGTCCGCCATTCCCGCCGCTGCCCGGCTCAACCGGACAGATTGCCGAACCGTAGGCCGGCCCGCCATTATTGCCGCCGCAGCCTCCGTAACCAGCGCCCTTTGCCGCGCCGGCTGTTCCCGGCCCAGTTTTAGCTGCGAACCCCTTGCTTGAGGCATTGATCATTGAGTCGCTTTCGACGAGGATGTTCTTTGCGCTGATCATGACGGAACCGCCGTTGCTGCTGACCGAGTACGGATGCAGCGTGCTGCTTGACTTCATCACCAGGTCGCCGGAAATATCCAGCCAGCCGCCATAGGGCTTCCCGAGCGACGCGTTCGTTTCGCCGGGCATGAGAATGACGGCGGAACGATTGTCCATTGTGAAATCGCCGCCTATTTTCAAGGGTTGCGGGTTCGTGTAGGTGAAAGTGTAGTACAGAAGGCCTGTGCTTATGAACACGGAGCCTGCGAGGTCCTGCGGCCTGAGCGCGCCCGAAAGCATCAAGCTGGCCGAGCCGATTCCAACGCCAGTCCCTGAATACAGGATGGAGAGATCCTGAGCGACGTTGAGCTCGAAATTCTCAGGCAGCTCGACCTGCCGGCCCTTGAGTACCAGCACATCGGGGCTCCATGCCGCGCTTCCATCGGCGAAGATAATATTGCCCGATATGTTGAAATTCGGACTCTGCAGCAGCGTCATGTCGGGAAGATAGACCGTGCCCGGCCGCCCGTAATTGGCCGACGTTCCCGCGCCGCCCGATGCCATGATCGTGATGCTCGTCGCACCGGGCGCCTCCTGAGCCTGCGCCACCGTATTGTAGTAGATGGCGATCCGTCCGCCCCCGCCGCCCGAGCCGTTGCCGCCGGTCTTGGCAGTGCCGCCGTTGGCCTGAATAAAGCCCGTTCCATCGAACACGCGGCACTCGATAAGTACCGAGCCGCCCGAGCCCGGGCCCTCCTGGGCGTACACAGTATCAGCCTCAATGATGCCGTTCACGCAAACCGTTCCCCCAGTGGCGGTGATCTTAACGGCACCGCCGGCGTGTCCTGCGTGGCCGCCGCTGCCCGGATCCTCTGGAAACAAGTATGAACCATAGGTCCCGCTCGACATGCGGCCGGCAAGGCCACCATGGCACCCGCCTTGGCTGGAGGAACCGCCGTAACCAGGACCCTGCTTGAGGCGATAGCCTTTCTGGCTGGCATTGATCTTACCGCCGGCGTGAATGGTGAGGTTTGTTCCTATAAGATAGACTCTGTTGGTTACATATACAACTGCCGCTGTGTCGCAGATCGTGTGCGTAAGAACGCCGTTGCTTTTGATATCAATATCAGCCGCCGACAACGTCGTCATCCAGTCGCTGAAGGTCAGAGTGGCATTGCTGATGGAAAAGGAGGAGAGGTAGGCGGTTGAATTGGTGAGCGACACTGATCCGCTGTTGATCGCCACGTTGTCGTTCGCCTGCGGCACGCCGTCCGGAAGCCAATTGGAATTCAGATCCCAATCACCCCCGGCGGCGCCGACCCATACGCGGTCGGCAGCGAACGCGCCGACCGTGCAAAAGAGAAGCAAGGCACACACGCCAGCCGCAAGGCCGGCAACAGCAATCCCGGACCGTGACTCCTGTAGCCGCGTCCGATGGGAGCGGCTCCGCCCGGCTACAGCCACCCAATAGTTCACGACAATTGATTCCGCATGAATCAACTGTGACAGGATGCTCATTAATTGGAATCATAGACGACACCCGTCTCCAATACAAGCCCGAATTCATCCGCGAGGCGGAAGCTGAACTTCCAGCTCTCGTATGTCCGGCCGCTGCGGATAAGTACCGTGTTGTCGCCCTTCTTCAGGGCGATCGTCAACCTGTCCTGGTCCGGCATGAACCTGCGGTAGTACATGGGACGGGTGAGAACATTTTCGCCGTTCACCCAAATCGCGGCGTCCATTTCGCTGCCGAAGAAGAGCGTGACCTTCCGGTCGGCGTCCGACCTTATCCGGGCGAAGGCGTAAGCCTTCGCCTGCCGGCCGGGGGTGAACAATGCTTCCAGGTCCACCGCTCCGAACCCGAGTGGTCCGTCGCCATCGGGACGGATCCGCTGCCAGCGAACCTCGCCCTCGTCAAAGCCCGGATAGACAGCCGCGAGATCGGGCTCTTTATCGCCGGGCAGTTCGAACTCGGGCGGGAGCGGACCGGCCACCTGCCAGTCGAGCAGATAGGTTTCGGCGGTTACCGCCATTTTGTCCTCAAAGCGGCGGAAGAGTTCGATATCGCCTGCCTCCGCGCCGTCGCGCAGCGGGATAACATAAGCCTTCTTGCCGTCAATATCGAGAGTGTTTAGCTTACCCTTGAGGACTTCGCCGTTGCGCTCGACAACCGGCGGATTCGGCCAATCGAACGCGAGCAGAGCGGTGGCCATATCCGGCGTATCCTGGCCGGGCTTTAGCGCCGTATCGAGACTGACACGGTTCGCCCCGGTAACCACTGTAACCCTTGCCAGGCCGAGCCGACCGTCCGCCCGAAGACGCCGGCCGTCCGGAAGTGTGAAATCCCAAAGCGTGGGATCGGGCACTGGATTATAGGCTATGAAAACATCGCCTCGGGAAAGCACCTGCAGGTATGCCTCGCGGCCGGGCTCGGTCACAAGCGCCGCACCTGCTTTTTCGATGCGTCCCGCGCTGCCCTGGATCGCCCATTCCGACTCGCGTTTCACGCCATCCGGCAGGTAAGGCCACTTCCCGTTGACCGCGCGGTATTCGGCCGTGACGCGAAGCGGATTAAAGCCCATTTCCAGCTTATCCTCGCCGCTCCTGTATTCGAGCCGCGCGAGGCCGGCCTCCCTGTCCCACGCAAGATCCAGCGCGGCGGCGCGAATATGTTTCCGGAACTCTTCAAATGAGCGAAAATCATCTGCATCGGCAATTTCGAGGACAAAGCCTGCGGCGGGCGGGGTGTCGGTCGCATAGAGCTTCGCGATGTCCAGCGGCTCAGCCGCGCGATACAGGTTCGCGTGAACGAGGAGTGTCGGGTATTCGTAAGATATTTCCACCGCGTGGTCGCGCGCCATCGGGTTTACGGCCGCCGGCACTATCCCCACATAGGTCACGCCGTCGCGGATGGCGATCACGTCGCCGTCCTTCGCGTGTACGATCGCGCCCGCGCTCGCCATCCTCGTCCGCCAGTCGCCGCCCGGGTCCTCACGCGCGCCGGACAGCTCCTCGCTGCGTTTATCGTTTATCCACACCTCGCGTTTCGACGCATCGCCAAAGGAGATGATCGCAGCGGTGGCATGCAGAGCCCGCACCCCACCCTCCTCCTTATCCAGTATCTTGCGATCCGGCTCAGGGAGCATCTTCATCGCGACCAGCTTATTATCCTTCTGAACGATTCCGAACGCGCCCATGCTCTGGTTTTCTTTCGCGAATCGTCCGTTGCAGCCCATGCTGAGCAGAATCGTTGAGAGGTCATCCATGCGCGTCACCTGCGCGGCCTTCCTCCGCCACTGGCCGATCACGGAAGTCACGCCGTAATCGTGGTTGGCGTTATCGCGCGAGGCGAGCGCGAAGTTCTCATCAAGGTAATTAACGTGCCAGCCGCCGGGTTTGCATCCAGGCGATGAATCCCGCGCGAACACGCGCCATGGAAACGTTTTCCCGTCCACCACCCCCGCCATCGGATCCGCCAGGCGCGGGTCAACCCAGGGCGCAAGCAGGCCTATCCTCTCGGGCGAACCCTCGTTCCCGAGAATCGCCAGGGCATGAACCGAGCCCCAGCTGCCGGGAGTGCCCTTTCGTTCCGGCTTGAGATCATCAAGATGCACGAGAGTCCCGCTGGGTGACAGTGTGTGGAGGACGTGATACGGGCCCTCCTGAAGCAGCAGGTGATAGGTGTAGCTGCCCCGGCCCATGGGATGCGTCATCCTGCGCAAGCCCGGGTGGTACATGGAGATAAGCGGTTCGAGCAGACGGTCGCGGACAAGCAGACCCACGAGTCGGTCGAACGGATTCTCCGCGTAACGGGCGATGGCGCCCGCCCCGGCGATCGTGAGCGCCTGGTAGTAGGTGTCCCCGATCTCCTGGTGTGCGCCATCACCGAACGAGTAAATGCGCAGAAGGGTGTTTTCAAGTCCATACCTCGCGTTGGCCAGCACGTAGGGAGCGTGAATATACTGTCCTCCCAGCAGCGCGCCCATGATCGCGTTGTGCACGAAATTCATCGTGCCCATGCTTCGGGTATAGCCCCGGAAATAGGTGGGTCCGCCGCGATGCGTGCCGCCGCCGAGATCGGCATCGAGCCCGCTCTCGACTTGCGGCATCAGCCAGGCATCCCAATAGAGGGCAAGATGATCCTGTGCGCCGGACGGCAGAAGCGAATTGTAGCCGGCCGCGAGCAACGCCAGGTCGGAGCTCAGATGCCCGATCCAGGTGCGGGGTGGGGTGAGCATCAAGCGCTCAATACAAGCGAAATAATTCTCCTTGTTGTTGGAAAACAGCGCCGAGAAGTTGAAACCGCGGCCCAAGCCCAACGCGGAATCGGCAGGATCGGTGTGCAGCGCGCGCAGCTCCTCGATGCGCCGCCACTGCCAGTCTGGAACCCCGGCCGGCCGCGCGAGCAGGCGGGCAACCTTCTGGCCAAGATCGTCTGGGAAGCAAATGCTCGGCGAGCCAGCCTCGTCTTTCGCTTGCAGGCGTTCGGCCAGCTCGGAGGGGGTGGACGCGGGCGGGAGCTTCATCTGTACGGGCGCCGCCTTGCGGAAGCTTATGCGAAGCTCGGGAGGCTGCACCCAGATTCGCATATAGCCAGTGCTCACCGACCAGTCATATGCGTAGAAACTGCGATAGCTCATGTCGTAGAGTTCATTCTTGAGGATTTGAAAACCGCATTCCTCCAGGTTCCTCAGGCGCCGCCCGAGATCTTCTCCATAGGCCGACTCGTTCAACAGCGGGGTAAGATCGAAGGCCGCATCCTTGTGATCCGGATTCAAGGGCAGGGGGCCGAAGCGCGCCGGATTTCTGTCGGCGCCGTCGCCGCGCGCGCCGCCGCGGCTCCACCATGCCGTGCCGTTCATCCACGCGTTAAAAGTCGGACCCTGTGCCGGCTCGTCAATGCTCCACGGCCTTTGAAGGGCCTGCGCAACCGCGCTCCATTTGCCGGGCCGGTTCTCATAAAGCTCGTTTGCGCCCCAGCCGTGCCGTCCGCGCTCCGGGCCTGCGCCCTCCTGCTTTTCCCAGCGCAGCACGAGCTCGGCCTTTTCGATTTCGTAACCTTCACCCAGCTTCGCCTGCACGGCCTCGGCCGCGCCGGGAAAGCGCACCAGCATAGCGCGCAAGGCGTCGAAATAGCGTGCGCCGGCGAACACGCGGTCCCAGTTGCCCGGGTCGAGCACGGCGGTCTGCGCACCGTCGAGCACCAGCACCTCGTCAGACTGTGCGCGCGCGGGAGGCGGTGAAACGAGCAGCGATGTCGCGAGCAGAATAAAGAACATACGACCAGTAAGGATTTTGCTAATCATGTTTTCCTTTCTTTCGGAACTACACCCTGTATCCTTCGCGCCCATCCGCGATGATGCGTTCCTGCTTATCCACCTTCTTGTCATTAAACACTATTTTCCGTCTGCTTCGCAAACCCAAACAGCAACAATCCCGATGCGATGTTCTCATGCGCCTCGCGGGTGGCCCTCGGGATCGCGGGTGGATTCAACTCATCGAGGAAATCCTGTGCGGCATGGGAGACCCCGACCGATGCCGTCGGAAGATCCGTTGAAACATCGGGCGCTTCCGGGGCATTCAGGGGAACATAGTCGGCATCATAGATATAGGAATGCACCACCAGCATCGGGCGGACAGCGTCAAAATAGCGCTCGTTTACAAACACCGTGTCCCAATTTGCCGGGTCGAGAACCGCAGTTCGGGAATCCGAAATCACAAGCGGCTCATCCACAAAAGCGATTGCCGTCCACGCTGCGAGGGAGATTGCGACAACCAGAAACTTGAACCAGCGGATATGTTCGTGTCGCAAAACGCCTCCTTTAACTACTCCGAAGAATAGATCCTAACACGGACTTACCCGCCCGTCTGCAACGTTTGTGCTTAAGCACTGTCTGCCCGCAGTGTTACATAGCAGGCGGGCGGGCAGGCATGAACGAACTGAAGACAAAAAAGAATTGCCTACCATGAAGATCATGAAGGACTTGAAGACAATTCAAGAAACACGGACGCGCCTGGCTGGATAACCCGAATTGTTTCCTCGAATTCAAGTATATTGAAAAGAGGTGAAGGTGTCAAAACGGTTTCAATGGCTGAGCCGTTCGGATTATGCGCCTCGAGCACCCACTTCGAATCTCCGGTCTGCGCCAAGCCGATTACCAGGTCGGGATTTGAAGCAGTCACAGGATGGCCTATGAACACATTCCAGTCGCGATGCAGAGTATCCAAGAAGGCATAGGCCGCTCCTTCCAGAAATCCGAGTGGACGCCATCTGTGCCCGTCGCGGTCAAGCAACACAACCGGCCAGTTCGGATTCAGGCCCCGTACGATCACCGGAAGCGCCATGGGCAATTCAGCACTCGGCACGCGCAGTGCAGCGCCCCCGGCGCGCCCGGCTTCCAGCTCCAGCGTCAGCCGGGTGGACAGAACCTTCCCCGCATCCAGCTCAAAATCATACATCGGTTTGCCTGAGAGCCCCATCGCGGCGCGCATCTCGTCATAGATATCGGGATCGGCATGATCCACCGTTCCGCCGACGCCGAAAACCCGGATAATCGCCGGCGCGCCCGGTCGCGGCGCGTTTTCGATTGGCAGCATGATACCGAGTCCGCCGCCCTTGCCGGACCGGGAAAGCTGCAAGTCAACTCCATCGTTTATAAACATGGCGGGGCGCGCCCCGCCGGTCCATGCTGAGATGCCTTCTCCGCGTCGCCAGGGCAAACGCAGCGAATCTTCGCTTGCATCATTTAATCGCATGCGTGATCCGTCGGCGCGGTGGAAGATGAACGATGCGTTCTTGTCCAGCCAACCTATTGGCAGCGGCGCTTCGAGTCGGACTTCCTTTTTGAAACCAAGATCATGCTGAAGAATGCTCAGCGTGAGGGCGTGCGGCCTGGGCCGGAAGAGAATACGCCTCCTGTGCAGATGCAGATATCGTGTGGGATACGCCGCGTACAAACCCCATCCCTCCTGGCCGCCAAGGAAATAAGGCTCGCCCGGGTCATAACCGTGATCGCAGATAAAGCCGCATATGGCGACATCCGCACTGATCATCTCCTGCAGCGGATTCAGCATCAGGCCGAGCTCGGGCGGGTCGAGTTTCGGCATGGTCGGTTTGAGATGCAGACCGCACCCGGAGTAGCCCACGCCACCATCAATGGGAGCTATATCGTCATGCACGGGATCCATCGGGGCCGGGTACATTGGATCGCCATAGAACCAGTACTTGCCTATCCAAGGACTGGTCCCTCCCCACTGCGCGTTGTTATAGGTGAGCGAGCGCGTGCCCGACCATCCGTAAGCCAGGCCGCGCTCGTCCTTCTCGTACCCTATCTGGAGGGGATTGTTCCTGTCGGCGCAATGGAACTCGCACCAGTCTCGCCGGTATGCCATAAAATCGGATGTCTGCGCCGTTCCACCGCGCAGGTCGCGAGCTTCAAGCATGAGGTGCATCTGCTGAGCAAGGTTGAAATCCAGCTCTTGCGAGAACGACGCGGCTCCGCCGCACTGCCAGCGCCTCAGCAAACGCTCCCCGTCGAAGAGCGCCACATCCAAGAGGCCGATGTCCGATGTCACTTCGAGGCGGAGCCGGAAATGAAGGGGATCAATTCGGAACCAGTCGGCTACAGGCGGAACCTCGTGGTCGGGCGTGCGCCACTCGGGGTCGCGAGATGAAACCGAAACAGTCCAGTCGCGAACCAGGGGACCGTTGGTAGCAGTTTGAAAAGGCATACCGTACTGCCAGCAATCAAACCGATAGCGCGGGCTGTGCGTTATGGTTTCGTCAAACCCGTTCCAGACTTCGAGCTCCGGCGCCATGTGCTTGCGAAGAACGGCATCCTGTATATCCGCATAGGGCTCGATGATCGTGTTCCTCCAGCCCGAGGCCAGTGCGCGGTCGAAATCCTCCGGAGCGGACATGAGAGTGAGGGCGGCAGGGTGCAGGCGCACACCCTTGTCCATGATCATGCGGTACGAATCGCGGGCGTCATCGGTCAGACGTCCGTCCTCCCACGTTACCAGGCCGAACGAATCGTTATAACGATGTTCGATGATCCACTTAGGATTCGTGGCGTGCAGGTAGGAGCCCTTGCGGCAACGGGTCTTCAACTCGCCAAAGATCAGATTGCAGTGCGCGAGGTCAACGCGCGTGGTGCGGCCCTGGCCCTCGGGCCGGTTCGACAACACGGACCCATCCTCGGAAAGCAGGTCGCTGCCGGGAAGCTCCGCCTGGTAGCCGTAGACGAAATAGTGCGAACCCGTCACGTCCTTGAAGGTGTAGCCGGGAACAGCAAGAAAATCGTCGGCACTCTGCGCTTCGCAATCTGCCTTCAGCTTCGCGAAGCCCTCCACGTCTATCTCCGGGAAGGATTCAAGGAACACGATGAAGTCATGGCCTGCCGCCCTGGCTTTTGCGACGTAATCGGCCACAGTTCCGCTGCCCGTTGAATAGGCGGTGCGCGCGCCGATGAGCCCCTCTTGTGGCGGGGCGGGGTCGGTGGGCATAGCGTTTGACGCCCAACGCACAGGTGGATCGTCCGGAAAGCGCGGCACCTGCGGGACAAGCACGGATGCATCCGTATCCGCGCCGCCGAGACTTCCGGAACTGAGCGATGGCTCGCAAAGCCAGTTCAAGGTGTTGATGGTGAGCGGCATCATATCCGACGGCCTGCTGTCAAACCCGTCCATCAGAAAGCGTTTACCGAGCGCGAAGCTGTGTGGGGCGAAGAGGTTGAAATCGGCCGACATACTGCAGGCGGCAACCCGGCCGGGCAGCCCGTCCCGCACCGCCATCAGAGGAACGGACGCATCATAGCCAGGAACATCCTCGCCGGGCTTACCGTATCCCACCACGTCCACGCGCTTTGTCCTGCTTTGCGGCGAACCGCGCAGCACGACCTGCCAGCCTTGATCCGCCGCCACCCGAAGGGGACGCGCGGCAAGCGTCCATCCTATTCGCGCGGGATACCACACGCCCGAGACCCCGTCGCCGAATGGCTGCTCGATATCCGAGGTGTATCCAAAGAAGCGTCTGTCGTTCTCCGAGAGCATATCATCGCCGGTGATCTCCAGCATGAGAAATTCAACGCCCAGCGGCGCCGCGAGGCGGGCGACGGGGAAGCACTCCGCGAGCTGGGGCATGAAGAAAAAGACGCCGCCACCGGCATCGAGAAAGCGGCGGAGCGATTTCTCCATCCGGGATATCAGTTCATCCTCCGACTGGCGGGTCTTTCGTGGCAGATGCCACTGGCCGAAAAGGAGGGCATTATATTTGCCGGTATCGAGCTCATCAGCAATCCGGTGGAAGGGACAGCTCCTCAAAGCGAACCCCGCATCAAGCAGCGAGCGCGCCGCCCATTCAGCGTGAAGACCATATTCGGCCAGGATTGCCGGCTTTTTGTGATAAGGGGGGTATCCATTTCGTTCAAGTGACCCCTACAGGTTGTGGTTGCAGGCAAG
>CAYWJE010000003.1:0-35510 GCA_964458525.1 uncultured Verrucomicrobiota bacterium | reverse complement strand
GTGCCCGGCATCCGCCGGGCTTGGCGTGCGCCAGCTTCGCTTGGCGCACTCATATTTCTCTTTAACTTTCGCAACGCGAAAGAACTCTTCAACAACTGATTCTTGTCTAGCGTCAGCCGCATAGGCGCACACTGCCGCCATGACAACAACTATACACGCAAGTTTCTTCATGTTCCGGTCCCCTTTCTTTGTTAGTCCAACGGGGAACCTCGCCGCGCTTCGCGGCGTAGTGTTCCACCGCCTTGTTATGACGCCTTCATCTTCTCTGCGGTCCTATGGAGTTCAACCATCTCTTCGCTCAACTGAGAAATCCTGCTCACATGATATCCCGCCAAACCCGTATGGATCGTATCGTTCATGACACTCGTCCATTTCGCCGGCAACGCCTCGATGCCCAGCATCATGCCGATGATCGACCCGACCGTAGCACCGTTGCAGTCCGTGTCAAAGCAAGGGAATACCGCTCGCGTGATGGCCTTCTCAAAATCACCCTCGCCATAGAGCAGTCCCATCGTCACAATCTGTGCGTTGGATATGGTATGGCACCAGTCGTGCGGTCTTTTCTCGTCCCATCGCCGATGAAGACGTTCTACCGCCTCAACATAGGGTGTTTTCTCTGCATGCCAATTCAGCACATCGCGAATTCCTTCCGCAAGTCGACACTTCGCCGGGATTTCGCTAAGCCCAATTTCAACAACCCGGTGTGCGTCGGTTTCACCCGGGGCAACCGACAGCATGGCGGCCACCCACATTTCGCCGTAGATTCCGTTCTTCACGTGAGAAATGGACGCATCCCGCCACGCCAGCTCAGCGGCCCATTCCGGCCGACCAAGCGCCACGTAGCCAAAGAAATCGGCGCGAATCTGCGCGCCGATCCATTCGCGGTATGGATTCCGGAAACCAGCCGAGCGCGGCGGCTCAATATTGTTAACGAAATTGCGGTAGGCGGCGCGCTCAGCCGTGCAGGTGTGTAGAATCGGAATGTTAGCCATCCAGAAGTCCGCCATATCCGCCGGAGAAAAGCCGACACCCTTTGCCTTGAACAGCGCCATGCCCGTGACAGTGTAATTCGTGTCGTCGTCCTCCGGCATATGAGCAGTGTTTCGCCAATTCAGTAAGTGCGCGAGATCAACCTCCCGGTAATCCTCGTCGCGAAGTCCCGGCAGCCGCCAGAGATAGTCCGTGATTTCCTTGTATTCGGCACGATCAAGCAACGCCCGCAACTTAGGGCGGAGGATTCCTTCAATCGGCTTGCCCAACAGGCACCCGGCGCACCGCCCCAACCACGCGCCGGAAATGCGGGATCGTCTCGTCGCTTCGCTCATGCCGAGCGCCAGCGTGCGCGGGCCGGAAGGACGCTGAGAGCGTATGCTCTCCAAGTCGGATGGCTCGTCATAAGAATAATCCTGGCGCATAGGCAAAAGGCTTGTTGTGTCCAGCAGTGCATTTGCAGCCTCCTGGAATGCGGCATCCTCAGAACAATCCGGGGCAAGCAAGCGTTCAAACTCTGCGTTCATGCCGTCTGTGTTGCGCCCCTCCTCGACAAGTTGCCGCTGCTCCGTCCTCAGATCTGCCTTTTTCCACCACAGCCAAGCGTGTTTCATAGTGCTTATTTCCTCAAATCATAACGCCTGGCCAGTCAGACGAGTTTACTCAACAGCCACAGTTAATCGGGCGCTTCGCGCCCGCTTAACGTAATTTCAGTAGTGGCGCGTAGCGACATCCGCTGGAAACACTGGTTCTGCATCAGCACCCGTTACGAGGCAGGTGTTTCAGAAAATCGTGACATTTCATTCTATTGACACAAGCTCTTTTTCAGCATTTGCCGGCAAACCGCGAAAAGAATCTTCCCTGCGATCATGTAGAATCAAGTTGATGGCTTCTGACAGGCTCTTGATAGCCTTCGGCTTGCTTCTTCCCTGTCCATTGGCACCTGGGACCTCCGGACAACAGGCTGCAAACCAGTCATCATCCCGCTCTACAGAATTGCCGATTCGCTCCCATAGCTTCGTATGGGCTCTGCCGAATACAGCGATCTGAATATTTGAGCAGTTACGATTTTTCTTTACATCACGGCGCCCAGAAGATCCAAACGAAAGCGCAGGAGGCCGCAACCGAGATGATTGTGAAAGGAAGCCCAAGCTTTACGAATTCCCCGAAGCGCAGGTTATACCCCTCTTTCTTAAGGAGCCCGACGCAAACGATGTTCGCCGCCGCGCCTATCGGCGTGATGTTGCCGCCGATGCTCGTGCCCAGCAGCAGCCCGAACAGGTAGAGGGTCGGGTCCATTTCCAGCTTCGACGCCATGAGCATCACTACGGGCAGCATGGCCGCGAGAAACGGAACATTGTCAACGACCGCAGAAATCGCCACGGAGATCAACACCAGCGCGGCGAACCCCATAAATACATTTGCGCCCAACTTCGCAGAGAGAGCGTTTGCGAGCGTCTCGGTCCACCCCGACTCCGTTATGGCGCCGACAAGCACGAAAACACCTATCAGGAAAAAGGTGGTGCCCCAATCCAGCATCCTGATCCTGCGAAGAAATGAACCACGATACTTCAACAGGTCCCACATTCCGCCGAAGACGGCACATGCCATGCAGAGAATTCCGGCCAGCCAACTGAAACCAGGATCGACAAACGAGGAGAAAGCCAGCGCCAGTATGAGAGCAACGAGCATTAACGACGGGAACACAGAGCGCAGTTTCTCCTCCGAGAGCATTTCGTTTCTCCGGCGTTCCTTTCTGAACACCATGTAGAGGAAGAGAAAGGAAGCAAGGGCACCAGCCTGGACTGCGAAAAAAATGCTCGGTCTGCCCTTGTAAATGAAGAAATCCATAAAATTCAACCGCGCGAAACCGGCAAGCAACATGCTGGGCGGGTCACCTATCAGAGTTGCGGCACCCTGCAGGTTGGAAGAGATGGCAATCGCTATGAGCGGCTTCACGGGGTGGATATCCAGCTTCCGGGCAAGGGCAAAGGCGATTGGTGCGATGATAATGAGGGTCGCCACATTTTCAACAAACGCTGAAATCACAGCGGTCAGTGCGCAGATAAAAAGGATCGCCAAACAGGTGTTCCCTGAATGGTTCACAATGTTCTCGGCCAGAACAGCGGGCATTCTGCTCTCGACAAAGAGGTCGGCGAGCACAAGCGTCCCGACGAACACTCCCATCACGTTCCAGTTAACCGCACGAAAGGCTTCAGACGGCGACAGCACCCCAACCGCAATCACCAGCGCCGCGCCTGCCATGGCAATCCACGAGCGGCGGCGCGGCAGCGCAACAAATAGAATGTAGGCCGCAACGAATATGATAAGTGCTGAAATTTTTCGATCCATCGGACATATTTCAATCATGAGAAACAGCGCGGGAAAGCCATCCGGCAAGAGTAGCCGCGTCGCGCAGGAAATTATCGGGGCTATCGTTCTCCACAAATTCGAGCAGAACAAACCTGTCGCCCGGAATAGACGCCGCCGCCGCAAGGTAGTCGGACCATTCGGTTTCACCCCCGGCAAGCGGATATCTGGCGAGCTTACCGGATTCCATCAGCCAGTGATAGGCGTGAATGTGGGAGAGTTTCCGCCCGATATCGCGCAGCATCTCCAGGCGCTGTTCGTGCGGGACCTGCGGTTGCGGCTGCCAGTAACAGAAAAGATTTTCGTGATTCGCGTCCTTTAATAGCCGTGTGGCGGACTCGCGCGTATCTGTAAGAGTGTTTCCGTGCAGCTCGAAAGCCACCTTGATTCCTTCCCGCCCGGCCATGCCGGCGATCCGCAATGAGTCCTCAGCAACGATCCGGCGGTAGTCGCCGTTCGCATCAGATGATCCTCGCTTGCCGGCCCAAATCCGGATCACCGGCGCGCCCAGTTCCTTTGCGCTATCCAGCACAGCGCGAAACGAAAGACCTTCCGCCTCGCTTTCGCCAGCCCTGTAATAGGAGCCATACGAGCATATCAGCAAGCCTTCCGAGGCGGACATAGAACGTACTTCCCGCGCCCGGCGCAGGTCGCCGTGCGGAACATGAACATCCCCGCCCCACTCTATACCGCGCAGCCTGCTCTTGGCCAGCAGTGCAACAACATCCGCGACGGAAAGCCGCCTGAAAGTAACTGAAACCAATCCTCCCTGAAGCATGGCTATCCTTTCGTTCATGAAAATTCTCTTGCAAGAAGGCATTATCCGCCCTAATATGTATTGAATATTGTGATGTATTTATCCGGCTGTCAATAAAAGACTGTTCACAAGATGAAGTCATGAACGAACAATCACGCAAATCATCAAACGACTCGGAAGCCGAGATATGGAACGCCATCGCGGCCTTTGAGAAAATTCTTGAAGCGCTTCCCAACGACCGGATATCCCTCGAGACGCTTGCCGATGCCTACGAAAAGGTGGGAGATCACACACGATCGCTTGATTATGCCATCAAGCTCACCAATGTTCTCATCGACGAATCTGAAGAAGATGATGCCCGCGAGCTCCTGAGCAGGCTGATCGCAATAGCGCCCGACGATCCCAGGATCAAGGAAACAGCTGAACGGCTCAAGACACTCACCCCGGACAAGGTCATGGCGGACGTGCTGGAGGACGAAGAAAACATGACCGACCGCTCCATTAACATCGCGGCCGAAATCTCCTTTGCATGGAATCTGCTGCAAGCCGGCAAGCTCTCGCAGGATGAATATTCAAAAGTGATCCACGACCTTTCCGAGAACTCGGCAAGGGCATCTAACACGCCCGTTTCCACGCTTCACGTGCTGAACGATATGCACTTTCCGAATATCAGTTCGGTTATGGAGTTCGTTTCCGACTCGTGCAAGACACCCTTTATTTCACTCGTGAACTTCGACATAACTGCAGCGGCGGCAGCGCAGCTGCCTTCGGCCTTCGCGGTTAAACGCAGCGCGATTCTCTTCGATATGATGGGCAACGACGCACTGATCGCAATTCTCAACCCGTACGATGACCAACTTTCCATTGACGTCGAGACCGAGATCGGAAAGCCATGCCACTTTTTCCTTGTCGGGCCGGAAGACTTTGATAAGGCACTGGCAAAGATAGTCCAGGCTGAATCCGAGAAAGAACAGTGACAGGTCAGTCGCTCGAAGCGCCCATCCGGAGAAACTTCGTTTCGTGTTCAAGCTGAAGCATCACGCCCTCCTGCTGAACCTCCTTCACCGTGACTCCGTCAATCTGTCCGCCCTCTGGCACCATGACGCCATTTATCCTGGCGGCATCCTGATCGTCATCCAGTCCGCACAAAACCGCGGTCAGTTTGAGACGGGGCCATTGGACGGGGGGAAGGTCCACCGGTTCGGGCTCCTTCTTCACAACGGGCTTCTCTAATTTCGGCGGATTAGGCTTCGCGTCAACCTTCGCAGCGGATGCCACGACGCCTGGATCTAAAGGCTTTTCTGCGGGCAGCGCGGGCGGCGGCTTGATCGGCGCCGCTTCCTGTTCCGGTTCATGGACCACGGACATGGCAACAGGCGTGGACGCCGGCTTGGTCGGTGCGGGCGGCGCTTCAACAACCGCGGGCGGAGCGGTATCACCGGGAGCCGCCGCAGACTCATCTGCCGATTCCTGTTGACCGGAGGCATCCGGAGTGACGGTCTTGCGCGACACCGCGAGAGAAAGGAGGTAGACAGCGGCGCCAACCGCCAGCACAAGAACAAAGACAATGCCCGCAACGGAAGCCAATACCTTCGACTTCGATCCCTTCTCCGCCTTCTCGATAACAACGCCTGCGGGAACCTCCGAGGATTCCGGTTCCTGATCGGACGCAGCAGGCGCCGCCGCCGACGCGGGATCGGGCGGGGTACCCGGCGGCGCGGACGGTATCTGCTGCCCGGCATTGTCTCCCTGCTGCGTATTCCCAGCCTCCGCAGCTTCCATTTCCTGCCGCTTCAAGGCTTCTTGAATCAGACTCATGACGAACCCTCCAATTGCTTAATGGCCCTGATCACGCAATTCTTGTCTATGCGCGAAATTCCCGCCGCGTAGCCCGCGAGCAGGGACACATCGCACACCGCGTTGATGAGGCGCGGGATTCCGCGCGAATAGCGGTACACGCGGCGCACTGCGTCGACATCAAATAGTTTTCCATCCGCACGCCCGGCCGTGACAAGCCTGCGCTCGATATATTGAGCCAACTCTTCCTCCGTGAGAGGCACGAGGTGACAGCGCACGGTTATCCTCTGCCGCAGCTGCCTCAACTCGGATGCCGCAAGCCTTTCCTTCAATTCAGGCTGGCCGCACAGCACTATTTGAAGAAGCTTGTGCTGATCCGTTTCAAGATTAGAGAGCAACCGCACCTGCTCGAGAACTCCGGTTGACAAATCCTGCGCCTCGTCAATTATGAGCGCAACATTATTCCCCTCCGCCAGTTGATCCAGCAGGAACCTGTTCAGCCGCTGTAGGTAGGTCAACCTGTCCCGCCCCTTGACCATCAACCCGAAATCATCAAGAATGGACCGCATCAACTGGGTTTCGGTCAGACACGGGTTCAGGACAAGCGCAGTCGCGGTATTGGACGGAAGCCCCGAGAACACCGCCCTGCATATTGTGGTCTTGCCACAGCCGACTTCGCCAGTAAGCTCGATGAACCCCTTGCGGTTATTGATTCCATAGACAAGGTGATCATACGCCTCGCGATGGTGTTTTGCAAAGAAA
Organism: uncultured Verrucomicrobiota bacterium; assembly: GCA_964458525.1. Classification (GTDB taxonomy): domain Bacteria; phylum Verrucomicrobiota; class Kiritimatiellia; order JAAZAB01; family JAAZAB01; genus CAYWJE01. Next base: position 28,834 of record CAYWJE010000003.1, on the reverse strand, counting down.
AGAAAACGGGGATCCGGCGTGATATTAAAAGGGTCCTCGGCAAATCCAAAATGCTTAAGATACACTATACGTCCCCCGGTGAAGAATCGCCGCCCTCAATCATGCCCGTCTTCATGCCCGCAAACAAGGGGATGATGGAACAACATCATCTTCCACACATCTGATGGCGAAGCCTTGGCCCTGCCGTTCATGTTGAGTTCGGCAATTCGGTCCCGGAGCCCCTGGCGCCCTGGAAACAGGTCAAGAACCCTCGAATAAAGCGCCGCCGCCTCATCTGCGGCGGCGCCCATCTCGAACAGCAGCCCGCGATATGTCAGCATCCCGGCCAGGTCGCTTCGCGCATCCTCGTCGTCCACGCCCGCGGGGGCGGGCCAGAGTCGAAGCGACGCATCGAGAAGTCTCGCCGCGTCGTCCAGAGACCCCGCCTTCAGGGCCAGCTTGCCACGCTCATAATATATCCTGTAATCGCGTGGATTGTGGCGCTGCGCCTCGCAGAGCACAGCGTCGGCAAGGTCCGGTCTTCCCGCCTCCCTCGCCAGCAGAAAAGCCGCAAGCGCATATGCGTCAACATTTGAAGGATCCATTTTTGATGCAAAGTAGAGCGGAGGAATAACATCACCCACGCCTTCGCCATGCAGGTGGACATGTCCTGAAGGTCTGATAGCGCCTTGCAATCGGGTGAAAACGTTCTCAAAGCCCTGGCTGTGATAGTGGCCGACACCCTTATGAAACCAGCGATCAGCCTGGCCAATGAATTCACCGCCGAGCGCGATACGAATGGTTCCCATGACGTCCGCAAGCATTGATCCCGAACTCTCTCCCACGGAACCCTCGGCCACCCGGCAGGCAATCGAGAAAGCGGCAAGCCACAGCAAGAGGAGAAGCAGAAACGGCGCGAAGCGCCCGGATATACGGTTCGCGTTCATTGAAGCATCCCCCGTTCGAAGCGCTTGTTCCGGTACCCGATCCATCCGAGCATCAGGAAGATCACGGTCGTGACCACAGCATACGCGATCAGCTCCGCGAAGGCGGACATTGAAACGGGGTCCCAGTCATGAACCAGTCGTATGCGGATATCAAACAGCTCGAAATGAGGCAGCGCGTAGTAGAGGATAAGAAGGCCGATGCCCTGCACCCGCCCGGCACCAGCGGCAAGATACGGCGCGCGCGGAAGCAGTAGCATGGCGGCGATGGTCACCGAATACGTCAGTGTTGCCGCTGCATCATGATGAAGGCGCGTGGAAATGGCTATCCCGAGGGAACAGATCATGCCAAGCATACAAAGATGCAGTGTCACCGCCTGCGCGAACGTGATCCAGCGGAACCCACCGCCGCGAGACAACACTATCACAACCATAACGGCATAGAAGCACGCGGCCGCAGCGGACACAACAGCCCAGCTTCCCAGCCACTTACCGATCACCACCCCGGCCCGCGAGACTGGCCGCGCCAGCAGCGAATAGACCGTGCCACGGGCTTCCTCTTCCGGAATCACGCGAGAGCTGACGCTCACGGCAAGGATAAGCGCGAAGATCCAGGCGAAAAGAAGGCCCGCCTCCTTCACGTATCCCGTGAGCCCGCCTATTCCAAAGATGTTGAACGACATCAGGATGATCAGCAAGGCAAGCATCAAGGCGAACACTACGTACACGTCCTTGCGCCGCAATACCCCCAGCCACACAATCCAGGCAATAGTAAACAGTCTCTTCATTTCACCATTCTCAGGAAATACTGCTCCAGGCTCTCGCCCGGTCCTACAAGGTCCTTCACCGTTCCCTCCACGACCAGCCGCCCACGCGAAACCAGTCCGATGTGGTCGCAGACCATCTCCACTTCTGACAGCTCGTGCGACGAGAAGAAGACCGTCTTTCCAGCCTCCCTCAACGACGAGAGGATTTTTCTGATCTCCACGCGACCCAGGGGGTCGAATCCGCTTGTCGGCTCATCCAGTACCAGGAGATCGGGATCATGGATGAGCGCCTGGGCCAGTCCTATTCTCTGCAGCATGCCCCTGGAGTAGGTGGCTGATCGCCGGTCCAGCGCGTCGGTCAGCCCGACAATCTCGGCAAGCTCATCAATCCTGCGGCGGAGATGATGGCCCCCCATCAGGAACATCCGCCCGGCCATCACGAGCAGTTCGCGCCCCGTCATGAAGCGATAAGTGTCGGGATGCTCCGGCAGGTACCCGATGCGCTGCCGCACGATCGAACGGCGCACGTCCTCTCCGAGCAATCTCGCCCTGCCCGAAGTCGCCCGGACGAAACCCAGGAGCACGTGCATGGTGGTGGTCTTGCCCGCCCCGTTCGGTCCGAGAAACCCGAACACCTGGCCCCGCCCGACCTTCAGGTTCAACCCGTCAAGGGCACGCACCGCTCCACCGACCCCATCGAACTCAACGACAAGGTCCTCTATTTTAATCACGTCGGAACTCATCAGTGATCCACCTATTCAAAAGAACGCTCGCGGCAAATCGAACAAAGCCGCATCAAGGCACAAACGGGTATGGCGTTTTCAGGAGCCTTGCGGCCGCGCGATGATAACGGCCCAGGGCGGCAGCCGCGAAACGGCGCTGTTCAGCAGCGCGCTTTCTGAGACTATCGAAATCCAGTCCAGCCGCACCGCCAAGATGAGTTCTCCGCCGCAGCGCCTCATCAGCATCCATGTCCGCGAGGTCGCCAAGCCGCTCCTTCACGCGGAGATAGGCTTCCCTGAAAGGAACGCCATCCGCCACAAGTTTCAGGGCATGATCGGTGGCAAAAACACCGGCAGTGAAGCCTGCTCGCAACGCTTCGCCTCGCGGCACAACGCCGTTGACAAACGGAGTCAGAATGCCCATGGTCGCCCTTGTCAGGCGCAGGCCCGACAGGAACGGCGCCTTTGTCTCCTGCAGATCCCGGCTGTAGCCGCCGGGTAGACCCTTGACGATGTCGACTGCGGATGATGCGCAGGCGAGAACCGTGCTCGCCCTCGCGCGCGCCAGTTCAAGGATGTCGGGATTGTTCTTCTGGGGCATGATGCTGCTCCCGGTGCACATATCAGCCGGCAGCCTGAAGTAGCCGAATTCGGGCGCCGAGTAAAGGATCAGGTCCTGGGCCAGCCTCGATACGGTGATCATCGCCTGTCCCATGGCGGAGAGGATGATGGACTCCACCTTGCCACGGGCATTGCTCGCGTGCATCACATTGTGAACCGGGCGCGCGAAGCCCAGGAGATCGGAAACCCTCTGCCTGTCTATGGGAAGAGGAACCCCGTACCCCGCAGCCGAGCCGAGAGGGCACTGGTCGTTTATCTCGTATGCAGCTCTCAACAGCACGATATCGTCAAGCAGCCCCTCGGCATAGGCGGATGCCCACAGGCCGACCGACCCGGGCATGGCTGGCCTCATGTGGGTGCGCCCCACCATTGGAAGCAATCGGTATTTACGCGCGAACTTCAGGAGCGCCAAGCTCAAGACCGCCGTTTCATCAATGGCGAGCAGAATCTGCTCCTTCCCGTAGAGCCGGAGATCAACCGCAACCTGGTCGTTGCGGCTTCTGGCTGTGTGAACTGACTTTGCCACCGGGCCAAGGCGTTCCGTAAGCACGCGCTCGACGGCCATGTGAACATCCTGGTCCTCTACCATGATCATGAAAGCGCCCTGCCGCGCAGCGCGCATAATACGGACGAGCTCCGCTACAATCCTGTTCTTCTGGGATTTTGAAAAAAGCCTGCGTTTAAGCGGCATTTCCGAGAGCATTGTCACGTGCGCCGCTGTGCCTATGCAATCAGCCTCCACGAGGCACAAATCCTCTTTAACGTCGCCGCCGGCAGTGTAGGCGAGCGCGGCCGAATCCACATCGCCAAGCATCGTCCTGCTCCGCTTTCTTTCCCGCGCCATGCTTCACCTCTTCTTTTATCGCAACGGCCTCATCGAAACAACAACATCCCCGTCCCTAACTTTAATGGTCGCGATCCTGTTCAGAAACTCGCGTTCCTGCTTCAGTTTCGAAAAAAAGTCCGTTAGCTCCGCCATGGCGGAACCGCAAAGAGCGGCGGGCACCGGCAGCCGCCCGCGCCTGCCCGATTTAAGGCGGAAACTGAATCCGTCCTCGCCTGCCTCCGGAACCCCGGCCAGAACATAGCTCGATTCGATGGTTCCCAGGTTGACAGGCCCCAGAATGAAAGGGCCAAGCGTCCTGGCTACCTGCACAATAAGCGTATCCTTCTCCAAAACCAGCCGCACCACCTTGATCCTGGACGCCACAAGGCCAGTGTCGTCGAGCTTCTGAGCCCTTGCTACGACGGCATCCATGTAGACATTCACCTCCGTCTCACTCAGTGATTGGGGCGGTACGCCGGACACCGTTTTGAGCAAACTGATTTTCCTGCATGCGGATTCAAAATCGGCAGAGCTGGCCGCCAGAGGCTTCATCGAATCCGGATGGAGCGAAAGGGCCAGCAGCGCAACAATAATCACAACAGCGACAATCAGAGCAATCCGCCTCGGCCGGAAGCGGGCTGTTTTGACGCCCTTGATCATTTTCGTGTCCAGGTGCGTCTGAAAATCGAGCTTCGCTCGACAGCGCGTGCAGAAAACATGTCCAAGCGGGTTCTGCTGTCCGCATTGAGAGCAGGTGATCATAACAGTTCAGTCCTTAGCGACGCCGATCGGCTTCGCGCTCACGGTTGGCTTCGCGCTCACGGTCGGCGTCTTCGCTGCAGCCTTTTCGCCGGAGCCTGCCTTCGATGAGTCCTTAACGGAAGATACTGCACTATTGTTCTTGTCTTCCTTTTCCCGCTTGTGATACGTGTCGCTCCGGTAGTCCGTCTCGTAGAACCCCGATCCCTTGAAGATAATGCCCGCGCCCCTGCCTATGAGGCGCCTGGCCTTCAACCTGCCACAGGCGGGACAACGTCTATTAGGCTTCTCGGTTATTCTCTGGAAAAGCTCATATTTGTTACCACATGCTTCGCATTCATACTCATAAGTCGGCATAGAATCACCCTTCACCTTTCTAATGAACGTAACTACTCAAGCATTCAGAATTCAGAATTCTGACTACCTGTTCAGTTGCAATTAATTTACATCAAGTCCCCGGCGAGTTCAAGCGCGAACCTTGAAATCCCGGCGCATCACGGCAGGCGGCTCTGCACGAGTTTTCTGTGGAGCATCAGCATGGCCGCGTCACCCACCATTTCCGGGGTGAGAACTGACAGACAGGAGGCATCCCCGAACCGGCACTTTCTTGAACGGCACGGACTGCACTTCAAGCTCACACTCATCGCCCGGTGAATATCCCCGTGCGGCCCCGTGCGCACCGGATCGGTAGGTCCGAAGAGCGCGAGCACCGACGTGCCGACGGCAGCCGCCATGTGCATGGGGCCGGAATCGTTGGAAACCACGAGATCCATTTTCATTAGAAATCCGCCAAGTTCCGGCAGCGACAATTCGCCCGCCATGTTCCGCGCGAACAACTGCTTCGCCAGAACCTTGCATTCGGCGGCGTCATCCGGTCCGCCCACCACGAAGATCGAGGCGTTCATCTGCTCGCGGAGTTCCTTGCCAAGCTTGAGGAATGAAGACAACGGCCAGTTCTTGCTTGGCCACCTGGAGAACGGCATAAGGGCAACCCTCGGCCGCGGTTCCTCCAGCTTTTGGAGAGGGAACGCGACGGGAAAGACCGGATCGAGAACCGGCAGATCCAGATATCGCACCACGTCCATCATCTCTTCAACGGCATGCCTCTTTCTGTTCCGCGGACCGGCCACCGACGAGTACACCAGCCACGTTCCCTCGCGGTGAAAAGACGGACCAATCTTCCTGCCGCCCCGGGCCATGCAGGACGCAAGCGCGCTCTTCCAGAGACCCTGCAGGTCAATCACCAGGTCGTAGTCATGCGCCCTGATGTCGCGAAGAAACGAAGAGATGTTGGCGAGAAAGGCGCGCCGGTGAAACGGGATCACGCGGTCCACGTCGGTAAAGCATCGCACGAGATCAACGTAATCGGTCTGGACGACCCAGTCAAGTTCGGCGCCCGTGCCTCGCTTGATGCAGTGGACGGCGGGCAACGCATGAAACAGATCGCCAAGAGAGCTGAGCTTGATCACAAGAATACGCATTGTTCACAACCACCCTGTCATTTCAGCAAGCAGTCTTGAATACTCCACGTAATCGGGCCAGGACACGTCACTCGGCACACCATGGTCGCAGCTTGGAATGAAACCGCCGTCCTTGACGACGGGTGCGATGCGAAGGAGCTCGGCGCGGATCACATCCCCGCCGCGCGCCATGGCACGCTTGTCCACCCCGCCCCGGTAGGCTATGTCATGCCCGAACTGGCGCCTGAATTCGTTGATGTCGTTGTGCGCAGCAACTTCGATCGGATCGCACACATTCACTCCAGCCTCGATCCAGATGGGGATCAGCTCCCCTATAAACCCATCACTGTCAACGTCAACCAACGGCACATCGCCTTCCCTGCACTGCGCGCACCAGCGCTGCCAACTCGGAAGACAGAACTCCCGGACCATTTCAGGTGAAATCATGGCCTTCGCCTTGTAAGCCATGTCCTCGCTGATGTGCAGCACATCGAAAATTCCGCGCCCCTTCGCGATTATCCGGCCGAGCATATCCGATACGAAATCGTTCCAGAAGGAAGCCATTTCAGCCACGAACTCCGGGTCGTCAAGCATCATCATGCACAATCCCTCGAACCCGCACCACTCGCGCATCTGCCAGAATGGTCCCGATACGCCAATGCTCAAAACCGTGTCGCGCTTCAGAGCCCGGCCGCAGCGATCTTCAAAATCATCGGGAAAGCGGCCGGGATCGTCGGGATTGTAACGGGTCTTCATCGCTTCCCAGTCGTCCCTGTTTTCAACCGGACACTTTATCCAGCGCCTCGTGACAAAGTCCTTGCCAGATCGAAGATAGGTGACATCGAATTCGTCAGAAATCTCGCAGATGTTTCCCTTCCAATCCTGGACCGTTATTTGTCCATCCTTGTGCTCCAGCGTCTTCTCTTCAAATTGCGGACGCATCATAAAATCAACGCCGAGCGACGGAGCGGGCGACTCGGGCTTTTCGTCCTCGATGCCCAGTATCTCGAGCAGGTAGGAATGATAGTTCACGCCCTCCGGCAGTCCCTGCCTGTGCCAGGCGGCGAGAGTGGACTCGCGTCCGCCGCCCGGCGCGAACGGTATCTTGTCAGGCTTTCCAAACGTCATGGTTTCAATGAATCGGTCGCGCTGGTTCATGTTTAGTTTCGCCCCTATGCAAGATTGATCGAATAAATGCCGTACTTTGAGCAACCACGCGGCAAATGTCAAGTAATGATCAGTGGTCAAATTTGTTATTGACCCCCGGCGGAGTCGGGGTAAGATGTTGCTCGTTCATGTTCGACATAAGGTCGGCAACATTAAAACACGGGTACAGGAGATCAGAAAATGGCTATCATTGATTTCGGCGGCACAAAAGAGAATATCATCACCCGCAAGGATTTTCCCATGACCAGGGCCCGCAAGGTCCTCCGCAACGAGACCATAGCCATCATCGGTTACGGAGTCCAGGGGCCGGCCCAGGGTTTGAACCTCAAGGATAACGGATTCCGCGTGATCGTCGGACAGGCCAAATCGTTCAAGCGCGACTGGGACCGCGCTGTCAAGGACGGATGGGTTCCGGGCAAGACCCTTTTCGACATCGAGGAGGCGGTCCGCCGCGGCACAGTGATCCAGATGCTCGTCTCAGATGCCGCGCAGAAACAGATATGGCCCGTTGTCAAGAAGAACCTCGCGCCCGGCAAGGCCCTTTATTTCTCGCACGGCTTCTCGATCGTCTACGGCAGCCAGACCGGCATCGTTCCACCAAAGGATGTTGACGTCATAATGGTCGCCCCGAAGGGATCGGGCACGTCCGTCCGCCGCAACTTCCTCTCAGGCGCCGGCATCAATTCGAGCTTCGCGGTTTTCCAGGACGCTACGGGCAAAGCCAAAGAAAGATGCCTGGCGCTCGGCATTGGCGTGGGCTCCGGCTATCTATTCCCGACGACCTTCCAGAACGAGGTCTACAGCGATCTCACGGGAGAACGCGGGATCCTTATGGGCGCGCTCGCAGGCGTGATGGAGGCCCAGTACGACGTGCTCAGGAGCCACGGGCATTCTCCGAGCGAGGCTTTCAACGAGACCGTCGAAGAGCTGACCCAGAGCCTCATCCGGCTGGTTGATGAAAACGGAATGGACTGGATGTATTCCAACTGCTCCGCCACGGCGCAGCGCGGCGCTCTCGACTGGAAGCCGAGGTTCAAGAAGGCAACCCTGCCGGTTTTCAAAACGCTTTATCAGTCGGTTAAATCCGGCAAGGAAACCAAGCGCGTCCTATCGGCATGCGGGAAACCTGACTATCAGCAGCTCCTGGCTAAGGAGCTCGCGACCATCGGCAATTCCGAGATGTGGCAGGCCGGCAAAGCCGTTCGCGCCCTGCGTCCCCGTGAAAAGGCGAAGGCCATTACCGGCAAGACCAAGGGGGTTTCCGGTCGAAAGGCCTGACGTGCTCCGCCGGGATGCCGATGTTGAATCACAAGACAGAAACGAGCTTCGTTCGCGTGGCCATAGAGGGTCGCAAGCCTGTGCGCTGTCGCGCGAATACGCCCGCGGGCGACCTGCTGGCTCAGGGCGCTGAAGGCGGGCTTCCATACATAGCCGCGCTCGTCAATAACGATCTCGTCTCCCTGTCATATCCGCTGGACGTTAATTGCAGCGTGCGGTTCCTGAACGCGGAGCACTCCCTCGGGATGCGGGTCTACAGGAACTCCCTGTCATTCCTGCTGTCGGCGACTGCCGCCGAGCTTTTCCCAAACGCGCGCTTTTCCATCGAGCATTCACTGGGCACTGGCTTCTATTACACGATGGAGGCGGGCCGGAAGCTCTCGCAGAAACAGGTCGAGCGGATGGAATCGCGCATGCGAGCTATGGTGGAAAGCGACATCCCGATAACGCGGCGCAAGATATCGTTCACCGAGGCTGATCGCTTCTTTCGCAGGACGAACCACAACGACAGGGCGGATCTCCTCAAGTTCAGAAATCCGCCGAAGGTAGTCATCTACTCGTGCGGGCCGTTCGTGGACCTCGCCCACGGACCGCTCGCGCCGCGCACGGGGATCCTGAAAACTTTCAAGCTGATCCCCTACCCGCCGGGGCTGGTGCTTCAGTTCCCGCGTCCGGACTTCCCTCTGAAAATCGCCCCGTTCAGGGACCAGCCGCACCTGTTCCAGATATTCCACGAGCACAAGCAATGGGGCCGGATTCTCGGCGTGCACAACGTGGGCAAACTCAACAGCCTCATAGTTAACGGCGGGATAGAGGAATTCATAAGGGTTGACGAAGCCTTTCATGAGAAGAAGATAGCGATCATAGCCGACAGCATCTCGTCAAGAAAGAAACAGGCGAAGGTAATCCTCATTTCCGGACCCTCAGCAGCCGGGAAAACCACTTTTGCAAAGCGCCTGGCAGTCCAGCTGCAGGCGAACGGGCTGCGCCCCGTGACCATATCGCTGGACAATTACTACGTTAACGATCGTGACACGCCACTGGACGATGACGGACGCCCCGACTACGAGCACGTCAAGGCGCTCGACATCGAGCTTTTCAACAGGAACATCATCAGCCTGATTGCCGGCAGGGAAATAGATGTTCCCTTTTTTAATTTCAACACCAAGCGCCGCGAATATCGCAGCGAAAAAATGCGATTAGCCACGGACCAGGCGATCATCGTAGAGGGCATCCACGCGCTCAATCCGCTTTTCACGCACAGGATAGCCGCGCGGAACAAGTTCAAAATCTACGTCAGCGCTCTCACGCAGCTCAACGTGGACTCCGGAAACAGGATTTCGACAACCGACAACCGTCTCATGCGCAGGCTGGTGCGCGACGGCATATTCCGCAGCAACTCGCCGCTTACCACGCTGCGCATGTGGCCATCCGTCAGGCGCGGCGAGAAGAAGTGGATATTCCCCTTCCAGCAGAACGCCGACGCCACCTTCAACTCGGCGCTCGACTACGAACTCGCGGTTCTCAAGTCGGCGCTGAACCCCATGCTTATGGAGGTCAAGCCCCAGCACCAGGAATACGCGGAGAGCCGTCGCCTACAGGAGTTCCTGCTCAATTTTCTGGAGGCGCCTACGGCCTTTGTCCCGCAGACTTCCATCCTGCGGGAATACATCGGGGCAAGCAGTTTTAAGTACTGAAAGCAGGGGATACCCATTCTCGAATGAACTCATTGCTGATATTCGACCTTGACGGGACGCTGGTTGATTCCAGGGCAGACATCCGCACCGGCGTAAACCTCACCCGCGCACATTACGGGTTGGCCCCCCTTGCAATCGAAACGGTCGCCGGTTTCATAGGAAACGGAACAAGAAAGCTCATCGAGCGCGCCTTTGCCGAAACGCCTGTTGATATTGACGAGGCCCTGGATATAAACAATCGTTTCTACAATGAGCACCTTCATGATGCAACTCGCCCCTACCCCGGCGTGCTGTCGGGGCTCGAAGAACTCGGCAGAGCGGGCAATACGCTCGCGGTTCTCACAAATAAGCCGTCACCGGCGTGTCGCGCGATCCTTCATCATTTCAAGATTATGGATGCATTCGCCGCCGTCCTCGGTGGAGATAGCACTCCAAAGATCAAGCCCGATCCTGAGCCGGTGTTCATGATAATGCAGAGTGCCGGTTTCGCGGCGGCAGACACATGGATGATAGGCGACAATTACACGGATATCGATGCCGCCCACGGGGCAAATATCAGGTCTGCCTTCGTCACGTACGGTTTCGGCCAAGCCGGGGCAAACAAGCCCACGCGTGCTTTCGATTCCTTCGATGAACTCACGCGATTTTTCGTGAACCAATGACTTCCGCCAAACAGGATTCCGTCCACAAGCCGTCCCCCGTTCACGCGATTTCGCTGCTTTCCGGAGGACTTGACAGCCAGCTCGCCGTGCGACTGCTCCAACTGCAGGGCATCGAGGTGCACGCTATAGTTTTCGAGAGCGTGTTTTTCAACACCGCTCCCGCGCTGCGGGCTGCGCAAGCCCTCGGAACGCCGGTGATCGCTGTGGATTTCACAGACACTATACGCTCCCTACTGCAAAACCCCAGGCACGGGTTCGGAGGGCATATGAATCCTTGCATTGACTGCCATATCGCAATGATCCGCAAAGCGGGCCAGGTGATGGAGCGGGATCATTTCGACTTCATAAGCACAGGCGAAGTGCTCCGCCAGAGGCCCATGTCGCAGAACATGTCAGCGCTGGAACTCATAGCCGTGGAATCGGGCTATCCCGGCCTCATCCTGCGTCCGCTCACCGCCAAGCTGCTTCCTCCGACTGTCCCGGAGACGCACGGCCAGGTGGATAGGAATCAACTTCTGGCCCTTGAAGGGCGTGGACGCAAACCGCAGATCGAACTGGCAACCCGGATGGGAATAAGCGACTATCCCCAGCCGGCAGGCGGATGCCTCCTGACCGATCCCAGGTATTCGGAGCGGCTGAAAGAGCTTCAACGGCACGAAGGTTTGGCCGGGATTAATCTCGTAAAGCTGCTGCGCGTCGGACGCCATTTCCGGATCGGCGGCGTCAAGCTGATCGTCGGAAGGGATTGCGGGGAAAACGAGATCATCGAGCAGGCCATTCAACCGGGCAACATACTGTTGAAGAGCGAATCCGTTCCAGGTCCAAGTGCCCTTCTCGCGGGCAACCCGGATGCGGAGACATTGAGAACGGCGGCCGGGATTTGCGCCCGCTATGCGGATTGCCCTGCCGGCGAGGCTGCTGATATTGTGGTCGCGCAAGGTGGCGAGAAATCAAGCATGGGCATCATTCCCGCGACTGATGACAGCATCAGACAGTTCATAGTGTGAATGATCGTTTTCATTTTCCGCTTCCAGGCGATAACCCGCGACGTCCGCTATCCCCCGCCTCTTTTTTCGCCGTTCTCGCGCCGCCCCGGCCCATCGTTCTTCTCGAACCGGTTCTCTATGTATTTCAGGGCCTCCCTTATGGTCAGCCGGGAAGCACTCGGTCCTACCCTCACATAAAACTCGTCCTCTCCCTGTTTCTGGTTGAGGAAGACCGGAAAAGGACTCCGTGCGCACTCGACCACGAAGACCGTCTTGCCGTCCATCTTTTCAAACGAAGCGCTGATAAAAGGAGTCGCATCCTGTCCTAGCCTTGCCTTCACCAGATTCCAGAAATGCAATGAAAACCTGTCCTCATCGGTGAATGCATCCGTCTCGATACCCTCGATTGACCCGTCATCCCTGACCCCGACCAAAAGAGTTCCGCCGCGAGAATTAAGAAACGCCGCCACGGTTTTGAGATTGGCGTGTTCAATCGCGGGATCCTTCTGGCACGACTTAAGGTTCCAGCGCAGGCACGATTTGAATTCGAGCCCGAAATGCTCGCCCATCGCTATCAGTTTACGCAACCCCCATCCGCGTTCTACCGACCTTTCGCAGCACGAAAGATACTCCATTACAGCCGAAGCCTGGGAACGCAGGATCGAGAAATTCAGCTCAGGCGAATGCCAGTCGGGAATGACAGGCCTCTTGCTAATCCCTTCGACTGCGATTTCGCCCAAACCTTTCCTCACGCCGCCGCATGCACGGAACGGGAGGTGAATGCTGAACAGCGCGTTGGCATACTCTGACGCCGTGAGTATCTTCAGAATCAACAACAGGGGAAGAATAACACCGCCCCCGTGCGCCGAACACAATGAGAGGAGCGCCGCCTTCTTCTCCACGGACAGGCCGTCAGCGGATGAAACAATAATACCGGCGAAATCATCGAAGGAGCTTTCAATCATACCAAGCCCCGGGCTTCCACGCTCGACCAGGAATTCATCCAGGCAGCCAAGCACGCCTGCCAGCCCGGAGAAATAGAAAGCCATGCAATCATCGTCATCAAGCATGGAAGGAATCACTCCCGGGCATTCCGAAGAATCTGATGCCGGGCCGGACCTTCTTCTGACAAGGGGGTCCGCAACGAGAATCCGCCCGATCGCGGCGGGGAAATTGACAGCGGCTGGAAGATGATCCTTTGCCTCGAACAGGGCATAGGAATCCAGTCCGCCTGGATCGAGGGTCCGCGACAAGGACAACTCCCTCAACATATGTTCAAGCAGCCTCGGCTCGTGATGCGCCACGTCCGAGCCGGCAGGAGTGACGAGCGGTTTTCCGGAATAAAAAAGGGAGAAACCACCGTCGCGTTTAACCACGTCTAACAAATGCGGATTGATCTGCTTCATCTGTCATGCCGGGTTCAGCGTGAGCAGCACCACGGTTTCACCCCCGGCGGAGCTGTCCGACGCGATAACATGCGCTGTGAGGGACCGCCCCTTCAAGATTATGTCCATGTATGCAGCGTTCGATTTAACACAGAGCGCCAGAGGCATATCCGGCGGTATGGCGTCAAGATCACCTATCAGGAAGCGCGCCATCGAAGTCATGGCCAGGACTTTCAGGTCGTCGCCCACCAGAATTGCCATCACATTCAGCGCCTCGAGTTTCTCGAACACCACGTTTTTCACACTATCGAGACGCCGGAAGACAACTTCCTTTTCCCTCCTGAGCGCCTTGGTCTCTTCGTAAATCCGTTCTTCAAATTCGCGCGAAATCTGGTCGGCCACTTCTGACACATCGGCCCTTTTGGATGCCAGATCGGAGAGGGCGCCTGTCACAAACTCCTTAAATGGACGAACTCTTTCCCCGCCGCCCGACGAACCGGAGCTGGACGGATGGCTGATGCCAGGCATTTTGACAACGGCGCCAAGTTCCGGCGCATCGTCATCGAGCTCAAATGTCCGTCCGGAAGCATTGGCCGGAGCAGACTCGGTGACCCGCTTACTCGCCTTCCTGTCCGGGACGCCGGGCGGCCTCGCCCCGCCATCCATGTCCAGAGTGATCTTCCTCTCGACGATGTGGCGCACGCCTTCGCCTTCGAGTAATCTCTGCAAGCCTCCATCTGACACTTCAGCCCCGCGCTTCGCCAGAATCGTGACAAACTTAGTAATTTCCTCGGGAGTAATGCCGCGCTTGAAGCAGATTCCCGAAATCCCCATGCTCTCGAGCATGTGCGCAAGGGATTCGAAAACAGTCGAGCCCGGATCGAGAAGCAGCGCACCGGAGCGAACCTTTCCCTTCACAAACGAGAGGATAAGCTCTCCAGCGCCAGAAAGGGCATCCTGGAAGAAGGGCATATGTTCGCTGAGTGTCTTCAGGAACACCGGATGCTCTATTCCGTAGATGCGGCTGTTGTTAAAAAGAATAGAAAGAGCTCTCGCCACGGCCGCCGCCTGGCACACCGCGACGGAATCCCTTGCTCCGGATTGAGCCTGCATAACATAAACCTCAGGGCAGTTCAGAAAAAAGCCATGGCATGGGCCAAGGCTGCATCCTATCCCACGACACGCTGGAGCCCGCCGCGGAGGATGCCGACGTGGTAGCCGCGCTGCCCAAGCAGAAAGGCGGCGCTACAGCTCAGCCGACCCGTATCGCAACAGCACACGTAATTGGCGGCAACATTAAGTTCGCCCACGCGGTCTCGCAACTCGTGCAGGGGCATTGAAATTGCGCCGCTCAAGTGGGAACGCTGAAAATCCGAGGACGATCGAACGTCAAGCCATTTCGCGCCGCGCTGAACACTTTCTTTCGCCTCGACGGGGGAAAGCCATTTCAGCATCGGCTCCTTGAGCAGTTCCACGAAATCCCGCTTTGCGAGACGCAGCAGAGAGCCCTTGGTTTTCATGCTCACAGTGGCATTACGCTTCGCGTTCGAAAGAAGCGCCTCCTCTCCGAAAGTCTCGCCTTCTCCAAGCTCGGCCAACAGTATCGGCTCCGACCCCTGCTCAGCCTGGCGTGCCACCACCGCCGTGCCATGGACAATAATGTAATAGTAATCCCCCTCATCGCCCTGGCGAATCACCGTTGATCCACCCCTCACCGACACAACATCCATGCGCGAGGCCATCTCTTTCAGGTCTGCTTCGGGTATATTCTTCAGCATGGGCGGATTGAACCGGTTAAGCGTCGCGAAAACATCAACATCCTCCTTGGACGCGCGCAGTCCTCCCTTAAAGACCGATAACAGCCTGCCGAGAACTCCGAATTTCGCCTTGCCGGATTCCTTGCCCGCTGTTTTCCGAATGCTTGTCTGGCAAACCGTAAGCTGATCCTCGGCGATAAGCTTGTCCAGCAGGTCCATATCAATTCTGATCACACCGCAGTCGGAAACTGCCGCGGCGGAAACACTATGAGGCTGCTTGTCATCTAGCGGGTACTTCGCCTCTGAATTTCCGGCTTCCATAATCCGGTCCTCTCCAGGACCGTCGCCTCCCGGCGTCAGCTTAATGCTGCCGGAAACCAGGTAGACGCTTTTCCCGTCCGATTCACCAGCCTTGAATACGGATGCTCCCGCAGAAAGCGTTTCGATCGCGCAGTGTCCGGCCAGCCTTCCAATGGTTCCATCACTCAACGATGCCATGGGCTCAAGCCCGGAAAGCAATGCTATTACATCAGCGGAATGCGTCTTTCCCATGATAACAGATCATCCTTCCATTTGTGCGAGGCGAAATTTCGCCGAGCGCCCATACATCAACCACATCTTTCATATTAGAACCGGGCGCGAAAAAAGCAACATATTTTTACCGTCCCAGCGCCCTGCGCACAAGCGTTTCAACCGAGGCGTCGTCTTTCTCGTCGCTCAACGCGGCAGAGACCTTTCTGCCTGCCTCCGTCGGCTTGAATCCAAGTGCGACAAGAGCCTGCACGGCGTCCCTGAAAACGACCTCGCCAGCGCTTGACACGCCGGCGGTTCCAGGCTCGAAGGCCGCCATCTCGGCAAACTCCTTGCGAAGTTCGACCACCATTCGCTCGGCAGTCTTCTTGCCGACACCGGAAATAGTGCTCAGCACATCAACGTCGCTGGCGGCGATGTGCGCGATAATCTCCCGGGCCGAAAGACTGCTGAGGGCGCTCAACGCCAGTTTTGGGCCGATCCCGCTGACGCTCAGAAGTCTCGTGAAAACAGACCTGTCCTTCTCACTGGCAAACCCGAATAGCACATGCTGATCCTCGCGCACGTGATCGTAGACAAGCAACCGGCATTTGCCGCCTTTATGGGGAAGCCTGTCATAGCTGCTCAGGGGGATAAAAGCCTCGTATCCGACCCCACCCACGTTAAGTATCACACGGGTGGGCTGTTTCTCATCCACTATTCCATCAAGAAACGTGATCATGTGTTCCTTAAAGTTCCATTCATATTTCCTTCGCGCCGCCGAGCTCGGGGCGCGCCATGGAATTGGCATGGCAGATCGCCACGGCGAGCGCGTCCGCCTCGTCCTCCGAAGGCTTTGCGTCAAGGCCGAGAATGGCGCAAACCATTCTCTGCACCTGCCCCTTGTCCGCCGCGCCGAACCCCACCACAGCTTGCTTGATCCTGCGCGGGGGATATTCGTAGACCGCAACGCCGGAAGCGGCGCACGCAGCGATCACGGCGCCCCGCGCCTCGCCGAGCACCACTGCCGTCCTGACATTCCGACAGTAAAAAATACCCTCAACGGCAACAGAGTCCGGCCGGGACCCGGTAATGGTCGCCTCTATCGCGGCGTAGATGTTCGCAAGACACCTGGAAAGATGCAGCGCAGGCGGGTTCTTCACCACCGAATAACCCAGCGCCCTGAGCGAGGAACCGCGCACCTCCACAAGGGCCAGCCCTGAACAACGCAGCGAAGTATCAACACCAAGAACGAGCGTTCGATTTCCTTCCGGATTCCGTCCGGCCGAGATGGAGCAAGTCACTTCTCCTCCAGCTCCTTCAGGACCGCGTCATCGAGATCCATGTTCGAGTAGACGTTCTGCACGTCGTCGCTCTCCTCGAGCGCTTCCATGAATCTCAGCAGCGCCGAGGCAATCGTCTTGTCGGCAACAGGAACAAGGGTGTCGCAGAGCAGCGTAACCTCGGAGCTGACGCTCGATATTTTCTCCTTCTCAAGCGCATCCACCACGGCCAGAAAATTGGACGGATCAGTTATGACCTCGAACTCGTCCCCGTCGCGGCTCATGTCGTCGGCTCCCGCTTCGAGAACCACGCTCATGAGCTTATCCTCTTCAACGACGGAAGCCTCCACCAGGATCTGCCCCTTCCGCTTGAAACTCCGTATGACAGAGCCCTGCGCGGCAAGACTGCTTCCATGTTTGGTGAAGATGTGCCGGATGTCGGCCGCAGCGCGGTTCTTGTTGTCGGTTAAAGCCTTCACCACGATCGCGACGCCGCCCGCCCCGTAGCCTTCGTAAAAAACCTCATCGAGCTTCGCGCCTTCCAGCGCGCCGGTGCCCTTCTTGATCGCGCGATCAACATTGTCCGACGGCATGTTGGCGGCCTTGGCTTTCACCAGCATCGTCCTCAAGGGCGCGTTCATTTCCGGGTCGTCGCCGCCCTCGCGCGCCGCTATGGTTATTTCGCGGCTGAGCTTGCTGAAAATATTCCCGCGCTTTGCATCAGCCGCGCCTTTCTTGTGCTGAATGGTTTTCCATTTACTGTGTCCGCTCATCGTTCACCTCTTTCTCCGCATTACACGTTCGATTGCATATTAAACCCGGCAAGGTCCCCGCCCGAATCCCCGTCATATTCCTGAATCCAGCCGTCACCAAAGCCGAGGCGCTCCGCCTCGCTGCACACGCCCTCATACTCAGCCCTTGTCACTCGCCTGTTCCAAGGCTCCAGTCCCGCCGCTCTATGCGCCGGGGTGTACTGGGACATGATACTCAACGACACCCCCGTTCCAAGCGAACCGGCAAGCCACGCGAGATTCTCGATCGCCTCGCCGGCCAGCCCGGGCAGAACAAGCATCCGACAGATAACCCCTGAGACGGCTATTCCATCGTCGTCAACCTTGAGCGGACCTACCTGCCGCCACATCTCCGCAACTGCGGCACGCGCGCTTTCCACGTAACACGCGGAGCCCGACGCCTCCAGAGCGGACCCGTTCCTCGAGTACCTCAAGTCAACAAGATACACATCCACGACTCCTTCGAGAGCCCTTAGCGTCTCCACCCGCTCGAACCCGCTGCTGTTAAAAACAACGGGCAGCATAGGCCCGGAAAGAGCCGCCGCATCGAGCGCATCAACTATCCACGGCAGCCACGGCGTGGGGCTGACCATGTTCCAGTTGTGGCACGACGCCTCCCTCAGTTTCGCGAGCATCAGCGCCAGGTTTCCTGAACCGAGGACCGAGCCGGCGCCATCCTGGCTCCAGCGATGATTCTGGCAATACAGACAGCTCAAGGTGCACCGACTGAAAAAAACTGTGCCGGACCCTCCCGTCCCTGAAACAGGCGGCTCCTCCCCGTAATGCGGAAAATAGGCAAAAACCTCCGGGGCATTGCCCGCCCCGCACCATCCCTTTTCTCCGCCGACCCGGTTCGCCCCGCAGGCGCGCGGGCAGAGCGCGCACCCGCGCAACATGCTCTCGAAAAAAGCCTTCGCGCCGCCCTGGCTCCCGGCTTTATTCCTCTTCATCATCGCTCTTGCCGACTGCGGCAACGATCTTCTGCGCTATCGCGGAGGGAACCGCGTCATACCGCGAAAAACTCATCTCAAACGAGCCTCGCCCGCCCGTCATGCTGCGCAATTCTGATGAATAGCGGAACATTTCAGACTGCGGCACTTCTGCGGTAATGACCTCCATTCCATCCTCAACATCAACGCCGAGAATGCGCCCCCGCCTATGATTCATATCGCCGCTGATTTCGCCCATATGCTGATCCGATATCATGACTTTCACCTTCATGATCGGTTCGAGAAGAACCGGCTTGGCCTTGCTCATGGCCTCTCTGAAGGCACGACCGGCGGCTATTTTGAAGGCGATTTCGGAAGAATCAACATCATGATACGATCCGTCGTAGACCGTGACTTTAACGTTGACGACCGGATAGCCCGCAACCGCGCCCTTGACGAGCGCCTCCGCAAAACCCTTTTCGCAAGCCGGAATGAAGTTTCTCGGAATCACCCCGCCCACAACTGCGTCATCGAACCACTCCTCGTCAGCCCCCTTGGGAGCAACACGGGCGTACACCTCTCCATACTGCCCGCGTCCGCCTGACTGCTTCTTGTGCTTGTAATGCCCTTCCGCCATCATCGTGACCGTCTCGCGGTACGGGACCTTCGGGATGCTGAAAGTGACATCAACGTTGCTGCGCTTCTTCATCAGCTCCTGGGCCACGTCAATATGCACGTCGCCCATGCCGGAGATGACGATCTCGTTCGTGTCCGCCCTGCGTTCGACAATGAGCGTGGGATCATCCTCCGCCACGCGGTTCAGCGCGATGCCGATCTTGTCCTCGTCCGACCGCTCCTTTGCAACAGCCGAGAACGAGACAACCGGACGGGGAAACACTATGGGGGCAAGCTCTATCTTCTCGCCCGGCGCGCAGAGGACATCGCTGAGCTCTGTGTTCTTGAGCTTTGGAAGCGCCACCACGTCGCCTGCAACGGCCTCGACCACGGGAGATGGCTTTTTCGCTCCGCACATGGCAAGCATGGATCCAATACGCTCCTTCTGGCCCTTGTTCACATTCAGCGCCTCAAAACCCTCAGTGAGGGTTCCCGCCAGGACTCTCACGAATGCCAGCTTGCCTGCATACGCGTCCGTAACGCTCTTCCACACAAAGCCGACGAACGGTGCATCACGATCCGTCTTGATCGGTGCCCCGGCCGCATCCTTCGGCTCCAACTCGGATGGAGCCGGGAACAGGCGCGTTATCCCCGCAAGCAGCTCAACCACGCCGATCCCCTCCATGGGAACCGCCGGAAACACCGGAACAAAACTCCCATTGCGCATGGCAGAACGCAGGCCGCCGAGAAGCTCGTCCCCTGTAAGCTGTTCGCCGCCGAGATATTTTTCAAGCAGTGTGTCGTCAGATTCGGCCGCGAGCTCGGACAGCTCGCCCTTGTACTTCGCAGCCAATTCCGCGCCCGCGCCGTCAGCCGCGCCACCGAGAATATCCGTGGTTTGAGCCGCCCCAGGCGAATGAAGACCCACGGGCGCGCACCTGGCGCCCCATACGCCGCGAAGCTGCTCCACCACGGCTCCGAAATCAGTGTTCTCGCGATCAAGTCCCGTAACCACCACGCCGCATGGCATGCCCAGTGCGCGGCAGCGCTTCCACGCGCCGGCCGTGCCCACCTGTATTCCCGCCGCCGCGTCCACAACGATGAGCGCCGAATCGGCAGCGCGACACGCGCATAGAATCTGCCCGACAAAATCATCGTAACCCGGGGTATCGGAGAACACCATTCTGGCGCCAGTGCCGCCCTTCGGCGCGAACTCGCCTGTGAATGTCTTGGCGTAAATAGTGATCTTCCGCTTTTTCTCCTCGTCGGTATAATCCGCGATGCTCGTGCCGTCATCCACGCGGCCAAGCCTGTCGTTCAGGCCCAGCTTGAAAAGAAGCGAGTCGCACAAAGCCGTTTTTCCGCTCTGCGTATGCCCCATCAGCACAAAATTCCTGATATCAGTAGCCATGTCGTTCACCATGCTCCCCTCTAATATGTTGACGCTTCATCTCTCGAAGCCTTAATTGAATAGAGAAAACTAATTTATAGCAAATCGCTCGCTCCTGCGCAATCATTTTTCGTGACTGAAAAGACCAATTCCGACGCGATCGACTGTAAAAAAGGAGCTTTACATCCCGGTTCCGACACGTCAAGATACAAAAGATATCGGGCATTATCATTATTGGAGACAGACCAGCAATGAGCAGTACTATAAAAAAGAAGCCGTCCCTTCCGAAGGACCCGTTCGCGTATATCGGGTTCTGGCAGTTTATGACTTTCATAATGCTATTGCTCCTGGTGTGGTTCAACGAGCTCAGAGACGCACCTGAACTCCTTTTCGACGCGCCGCCGGAAAGCCCGAATTATATGAGGGGCTGCGTCATGTCGGCTGCCGTGCTTTTCGCCGCCATCGTGACGATCGGCAACACCTACCTCCAGCAGAAGCGCGTGCTGTCCAATCTCGTCTCTGTGTGTTCAAACTGCCACAAGATCCGGGTCAACCCCGAAACATGGCAGAGGATGGAGGACTACCTTGGAGATACAACACTGATGAGTTTCACGCATGGACTCTGCCCGGTCTGCCAGGCGGCAATGATGGAAACCATCAAGATCCGCTCACAGGCAAAACTTAACCAGAAGAAGGACATGTGATCGGGTATACACATAATAAGTCTTGCATTCACCATGCGTCATGGTAGTATCTGTTTGAGATTGGGGGGGCGACAGGTTTCGACGTGTTTGCTGGAGCCTCAGTTGCGCGCCGGGGATCCCGGTTGGCCTCGTTAAAAATCCGGGAAAAAAACACAAAAGCCAACGACGAATTGGCCCTCGCGGCTTAATTGATCCGCGACGTCTTGCTGCTAACCGCCTGCTAGGCAGACAAGGCGACGACAGCGGGCTGGCTCTCTTGCCGGGTGGCCGGGCATGAGAGTGAGAACTTTCGTGGCCGCTGGCTGCAACAATGGCCTGTCCGCCGGCAGTTGAAGCAGCGAGAACTTAAAGACGGAACACGCGCGTAGAAGCTGATGTGACACTTGCGCGGACGCGGGTTCAAATCCCGCCGCCTCCACCACCGTGCCCCGTGTTGACCGATCAGAGAATGAGCCAGAATTCCTGTCATTTCATCGTTGAAGAAGGGCCTGACAAGGGGCTTGAGATCATAATCTCCCCTGATGGCGCGCGAGCGGGCAGGTCGTCCAATAACGACATTGTCCTCAAAGACCCCGCAATGTCGCGGTTTCACTGCCGTTTCTTCTTCAAGCCCGGCGAGGGCCTCTGGGCCGAGGATCTCGGAAGTTCGAACACCACGCTTCTTAACGATAGTCCCCTGCGCGAGGCACGGGTCAACCCCGGCGACAGGATCGTCATGGGCGACACCACGCTCAAGGCCGTATCCGACACACACCCGCTGCCTCACGAAACCCTTTTCGACGGCAACCAGGACAAACCACTTGACACAGCTGATTTCGGTGTCGTGATTCCTCCGTCCGAAAAGCCTCGCAACGGTCAGCGGCGTACGGCCATTCTCTTTACCATTGCCGCCATGATGGCGCTGCTCGCGGCCTCGGCATGGCTTGTCAAGCAGATCAAGCCAGGGCCGCCGGTCCAGCAAATCGTGTCCGAGCCGGCAGTGCGAACGATAGAAATAGAATACGAAAAGATCCAGGCCGCGCCCGATAACATCTTCCGCTATGACATGGAAATGAAGGACAACGAGCTCTCAATACAGATTGACGACATCAAGAACAAGCGGCATGTCCTGAAAAATCAACGCAAAAAGGCGGACGCCGATCTCGTCGCCAATCTGATTGACTACGTCGAGCATGCCGGGTTTTTCGACCTGAACGAGGAATACAGGGGCCGCGCGTCAACCGTGTGGGAGATAATGGACCTGACGATCACCATCGGCAGGCGGACGCATCGGGTTGTTGTGGAAAACCGCATTGAGCCGGATGAATTCAAAAACGTACGGGAAACCATCGAGGAGTTCGGACGCAATGAGCTCGGTCTCGCCGCGCTTGCGCTCTCACACGAAAGGCTCATGGAACTGGCGCAGAACGCATGGCTTCACAGCCAGAGCCTTTACGACCAGAGACAGGTCAAGAACGAGAACCTGGCACTGGCAATCCGGTCGTTGAAGGAAATAGAATGGTACCTCGAGACGATCGAGCCAAAGCCGGATTATTACGCGGCCGCCATCGCGCTGATGGGCCAGAGCGAGCGCGAGCAGCAGGAGACATACGAGCATCACCTGTTCCTCGCCAACCGCGCGATCCGACTCACGGAATGGCCCGAAGCGGCAGGACAGCTCCGCACCATTTGCGAACAAATACCGGATCGCGCCGATGAGCGGCATAAGAGCGCGCGCAAGAAACTGATTGACGTGGAACGCCGCGTTAAAAGAGACTGATGAACGCCGGGAGATGGAATTCAGAGCCCGGGATTCTGGAGTAGAAATGAAAAATGCCGCCGACGGTGTTTGCTTTCTGGCCGCCTGCCTCGCCGCAGCATCGCTCACGGCGAACGCCGCCGCGTTCGGCCCGCGCACGGAAGCCGTCAAACCGGCGCAAGTCCACGTATCAACAACTCCAAACGGCGCCGACGTTTTTCTGAACGATGTTCACGAGGGACAGACTCCGCTCACACTGCTCCGTCTTCCCGCCGGTGATCATCTCCTCGTTCTTAAAAGGTCCGGATTCCGCGACGCGCGGACTACGATCACGGCCCGGCCCGGCGAACGGATAGCAGTGGACATCAGCCTAGAACCACTTGTCGGCATTGTCCTCATTCATTCAACGCCTTCCGATGCCGATGTCGAGCTCAACGATTCGAATTACGGCAAGACGCCGATTCTTCTGCCGAAGATGCCGTTTGGCGACTACCGCCTCCGCATCAGCGCGGCCGGGCACCTGCCTAAGACCCTGGAACTGAAAGTCGCCGACCGCATCCCGCAACACATCAACGTGGCACTGCTTTCCGATTCGGCGCGCGTCTCCATCAAGTCTACACCGCCCGGCGCAGAGGTGACGGTCGGCGGAGTCGCACGAGGCGCCACCCCGTACACCATGGATACAGCGCCGAGCGGAACACACCAGTTCACGCTCGTTCTGGCCGGTTATCTCCCCTATTCCGATGAGTTCACCGTGAAAGCCGGGGACAGGCGCAATATTGACGTTAAGCTCACGCCTGTGCCTGGGATACTTGAGGTGGCCTCGCGGCCGCTAGGCGCGCGCGTCTATCTCAACGACCAGGCGAAGGGCGAAACCCCGCTTTCCATCACGAATCTCGTTGCTGGCAAATACGTGGTGCGCGCGGAACTCCGCGGCTACGAGTCCATGACAAAGACCAATACGGTTGCCTTCGGCGACAAGACAACCGTGGAGTTCGAGCTGGTGAAAAACAGCGGGACATTGCTGATCTCAACGGAGCCGCCTGGCGTGAAAGTTCACATTGACGGAGAGGATCATGGGGCAACGGCGGCCAGCGGTGACGAGCCTGTTTCGACACAGCTTCAAATTGACTTCGTGCCGCAGGGCCAGAGACAGCTCCAGCTGACGAAGCCCGGCTACTTCGACCTGGTGAAGACGATGGAGCTGGCCCCCGACCGTATGGTCGTGCTGCACGAGAAGCTCAGGGCCAGACCCGTACCCTTCGTTCCCAACATGATCATCCGCACCGGGCCGGGACCTGAACACACTTTTAGAGGCGTCTTCAGGGAGCAATATGGCGATGGGGTCATCCGCCTGGAACTGGAGCCCGGCATCTTTCGTGACTTCAGCCCGAAGGAAATCCTGTCCCGTGAACATATCAAGCAGGAATAGCCGGAGCCACCGGGGAATCGCGATGATAGATCTGAAGAACATATTGAGCCAGTTCACACAGCAGAAGTCGCATCCTTTCGTGCAGTTCGTTAAATATGGACTGGCAGGCATCGTGGCGACAGCCGTTCATTCCGTCACCTTCTATACGCTCGCATGGCTGGTCTTTCCGGCTATGAACGCCGACGACATTGTGGTGCGTCTATGCAATATGAGCGTGCCGGACCTTTCCGACGCGGTGCGCGCACGCAATGCGATGATAAACAACGCGATCGCATTCATGTTCTCCAACATGACTGCATATCTGATCAACATCAAATGGGTATTTGAGTCTGGCCGCCACCACTGGGCGCTGGAGATAGGGATGTTCTATCTGGTATCCGGCGCCAGCCTCTTCGCGGGAACGGCGCTTATGGGCGTTCTGATCAACTACTTCGCGGTGAGCACAACAGTGTCATTTGCGGCGGTCGTTGTTGTATCCGTGCTCGTAAATTACGCGATGCGTAAATATGTCATCTTCAAGGGTTGATTCGCCTGATCAGCCCCTTCTCCGCGTACCAAGCCACGGTCTCCCTGATCCCCTCAGCGAGAGAATAGCGCGGGGCATAGCCCAGCTCCCGGCGCGCTTTTGAAATATCGCAGTAGAGCCTGCTTTCGGAAGTCCACTCAACGGTTTTACGCGAAAAGGGCGGACGCCCCGTCTGCGGAATGACAAAAGGATAGAACCGCAGCACCTTGCTAAAGAGCTCAAAGCTGAAGCCTACAGCCAGCGCCAGGGGAACAGGGATGTGCGGCGTGAACACACGCACACCCATAACTCCGGCTATCGCACGGACAATTTCCTCTATCGTGTAGGAGCGTTCATCCGAGATGAAATACACCTCGCCCGGTTTTCCGCGTTCCGCGGCAAGGCGAAGCCCATGTACCTGGTTTTTGACAAAGCAGAACTCGGTCAGCGCGCGTCCGTCGCCTATCAGGGGATAGAATCCCTTCCTGATGATCCCGAAGAGCCTGGCGCATAAAATAACCTCCCGCGGACCATAGGTCATCGGCGGTCTGACCACCACGGTGTCAAAACCCGCGGCGCGGTGATATTCCCTCACGAGGTTCTCGGCTTCCAGCTTTGAACCTCCGTATACATTGCGCGGGCACTGCGGCGTCTCCTCGGTGAGCGGCGCGCCGTCCTTCGAAGTCCCCACCGCCTCGATGGTGGCGGTGAACACTACGCGTTTCGCGCCGGCAGCGCGCGCGGCATCCAGAACGTTGCGTGTTCCCTCCACGTTCGTCCGGGAATACTCCGCATCAGGAATATTCGCATCGTGCCTGGAAATTGCCGCGAGATGAAACACAAGGTCAACGCCATCCATCGCGCGGACGAGTGAAGACTGATCCCTGATATCGCCCTCAACAAGCTCGCTTGAAGAACCTGCCAGGTTGGACGCGTCTGAGCCGGACAGGACGAGCGACCTGGTCGGAACGCCATCGGCGCAGAGGGATTCGACCAGGTGGCTCCCGATGAACCCGGCCGCTCCGGTAACAAGTACCCTGTTATGCATGGGCGGGAGTAAAGCAATTGAGGCCGACCGTGTCAAGACGATCGCCAACAGAAATTGCCGTCAGCGACCGTGCATCGGGTATGCTAAGGTTGGCCTTGACGATTCCGACAACCATGATGTTCGCTCCCCGATGTCCAAAACGCTATTACTTTATAGAATCCTCATCTTGTTCCCAACGGCGATTCGGCGACAAAGACACCTGCCCCGCTCCAGGCGGGGTTGCCCGTCTCGCTCGAAACGACATAAGGATCGTTCGTGCCGGGGTCGAACACGGCTTCGACGACGACTTGCGGATAGGCTGCGGTGTAGAGGTTGTCAACTTCGAGACGGTGATACCAGTAGTAATCCTGGCGGGTGGCGGTGTTGGTGTTTACCGTCACGGTGACGTTCGTTTCGGCGGAGCCGATGATGTCAGAGGAATCGGGGACTGATCTTTCCGTGTATTGATTCAGCGCGTTGGCGGTGTAATCGGCGGAGGCGTTGGCTTTCGTGGTGCCCGTGCGGTTGCCAATGTTGTCGTAAGCGTAGGACCGGATTGAAGCAGGGTTTTGAAGAGCCTCCTCTTCCTGATGCAGGTTTTGACTAACTGCTCTTTTCAGGATTAAAGATCCTCTTCAAAAACCACTCGACGTCCGCAGCGGTCACGGGCATCGGGTTCGCCGCCGTGGAGCCGGAGGCGAGCGTCTCCTCTATGATGGAGGCCTTATCCCGGATCGGTCTGCCCTTCAATGGCGATTCGATTCCGAACCGGTCGAGTAGCGAATTCACACTGTCAAGCAGGTCGCCGCCGGCCGCAACGCTCATCCGGTCGTATTTGGATCCGATCATCTCCCGGTTGAACTCGATGGCATGCGGCAGGCATATCGCGCATGCCTGCCCGTGGGGGAGGTGATAGCGCGCGCCAATGGGATGAGCCAGCCCATGCACCACGCCAAGCCGCGCATTAGCCAAAGCAAGGCCGCCAAGGTAGCTGCCCGCCAGGAGCCGGCTGCGCGCGGCGGCGGAGCCACCTTCATACACCTCTTCGATATTTTCCTTGATCAGTGAAAGGGATTTCAATGCCAGTTCATCGCTGATCCAGCAGGCATTGCGGCTGGTGTAGGCCTCCACGGCCTGCGTTAAGGCGTCCAGCCCGGAAAACGCTACGACCTCCTTTGGGCAGCTTTCCAGCAGCCGTTCATCGAGGATCACAAGGCGCGGAACAAAGCGGTCGTCCCTTATTGACTTTTTCCGGCACGTATCAGAATTGGTGAGGACCGCGTTTGGAGTGGCTTCCGACCCCGTTCCCGCCGTGGTCGGAATCGCCGCGAAAGGAATGCCGTTCGACTCGACGCCGGCGCCGTCGTGATAGAACACCGGGTTCCTTGCAGCATGGAAAAGCCCGGCACAGGATTTCCCCAGATCAATGACGCTCCCGCCCCCCACGCCGGCAATCCATTTCGCGCGGTGGGTTCTTGCCGCCTTGAGCAGTTCCTCAAGCTCATCGAGGGTGGGCTCGCCTCCGGGATGCTCCCAGGGAATCACCGATTGCCGGTCCGCCGCCGCTCCGAGGATCTTCGCCAGCAACCCCGTCTTCCCGAGAGACTTGCCGTGGACCACAAGGCCGCGCGCGCCGAAACAATCGCATTCCGGGACGAGGCGCGCCGCACAACCGCTGCCCGAAAGCGTCCTGCCAGGCATCAGCATCAGCCCGGGCAGAAGCGGAGCGGAGACCACAGCATCATTTTCAGATTTGGATACCATCATAATTCAGAACCCGGCGTCCGTCAATGTCGCCACCATGACCGCCTTAATCGTGTGAAGCCTGTTCTCCGCCTGGTCGAACACCTTCGAAAACGGCGCCTCGAATACATCATCGGTGACTTCCAGCGCTCCTATATCACGGGTGACATCGGTCTCGTGATCGTGAAACGCGGGAAGGCAGTGCAGAAATATGACGCTGTTGCTCTCGATGTTGCCCGTTGCCTGAACGAGATTCATGTTCACCTGGTAGGGACGCAGCAGACGGAGACGCTCGTCAAACTGCGACTCCTCGCCCATCGAAACCCAGACATCGGTATATATGACGTTGGCCCCTCGCACCGCCTCTTCCGGATCATCGAGCACGGACACTGCGCCGCCGTTAGCGCGCGCAACGGATGCGGCTTCTTCAACAAGCTCGCGGGGCGGGTACAGTTCTGGCGGCGTGCAATCAATGAAATCAATTCCCATTCTCGCGCATCCGCTCATCAGGGAAAGACAGACGTTGTTCCTGCCATCTCCCATGTAGACCACTTTCAGCCCCTTGAGGCGCTTGAAGCACTCGCGGATCGTCATCAGGTCGGCCAGGGCCTGCGTGGGATGAGAGGTGTCGGTGAGTCCGTTCCATACCGGCACCCCGGCATAGCGCGCCAGAATCTCGGCGGTCTCGTGCTTGAACCCGCGGAACTGAATGCCGTCGAACATGCGGCCGAGAACCCGCGCCGTGTCCTTGATTGACTCCTTCTTGCCGAAATGAATGTCCTTGACTCCAAGGGTCTCCACGCAGCCACCCTCGTCGGCCGCCGCGACGGCGAAAGCGCAACGCGTACGGGTGGACGCCTTCTCGAAGATAAGAGCAATGTTCTTCCTGTAAAGCCTGTCGCCATAAAGCCCGGCCTTCTTCGACTTCTTCAGGTGATCTGAAAAATCAAGCAGGTAGAAAAGCTCGGCCTCCGTGAGGTCCGAGAGTTTAAGAAGACTCCTGCCCTTGAGATTCATTTTCCTGTTCATATTCGACTCCCAAACTTGTGCAATATCAAAAGTGAATATATACATCCCGCGCCCGTCCTGCGCAAGATATAATCCTAGCCAAATGTATTTGAAATTCGTTTTGGTGTAAAGCCGCGTTAGTGAAGTTT
>CAYWJE010000002.1:0-38536 GCA_964458525.1 uncultured Verrucomicrobiota bacterium | reverse complement strand
AATAGCATCAATATTGGTAACTACTCAAGTATTCAAACCGCCGTATTCGGCAGAGCCCATACGAAGTCATGGGAACGAAGCGGCAATTCAGGAGTCAGGAATCAGAATAGAAAACCAAAGCAGACACGCAAAAACGGTTGAGAAGCCATCCGGCTTCGAAGACCGCCTTTGCGGGTTTCTATGACCGTTTTATTCTGAATTCCGAATTCTGACTCCTGGCTACCGGAGCTGTTACCATATTGAAGCTACCGAATTGCACGGGAAAGACAAGAACATTCGATGTCTTCTGTATTGCAATTTCCGATCCGGTTAAATACCCTGCTCGAAATCATTCTGACACAGGAACCCGGAGGAGGAAATAACAATGGACTCCATATATGTGCCGAGCCTTGACGGAGGCGAAACCAACATGGCGATAGCGAAACTCGGCATCAAGAAGGCGAACACGAAAATCTGGCAACTCTTCCTCCTTGGCATTCTCGCCGGATTGTATATAGGGATGGGAGGACATTTCTCGCTTGTTGCCCTGGCTTCCGGAATGGGCAGAATCGCGGCGGGAGTGGTGTTCAGCTTCGGACTCATTCTTGTGGTCATCGCCGGAGCCGAGCTGTTCACGGGCAATGTGACAATCATGGTGGGCGTACTTTCCCGCGTAATCACGAAGCGCAGAATGCTGAAGAACTGGAGTGTTGTCTATGCGGGAAATTTTGCGGGCTCCATTCTTCTCGCGTGGCTCATCTACAGGGCAGGATTGTTGGAGCATGCTGGAGCCTTGAACGAACTTGGCATTCTCGCCGCGGAGGTCGCGGAAAACAAGATAGCCATACCCTTCATGGAGGCGCTTATCAGGGGAATTCTATGCAACATCCTCGTCATACTTGCCATCATCATGGCCATAATGGCGAAGGATCTCGCGTCAAAAGTTCTCTGCATCATATTTCCAATCGCCTGTTTCGTAGCCTGCGGCTTCGAGCACAGCGTTGCCAACATGTATCTCATTCCCGTTGGACTCTTCGCCGAAGGGCGAGCCCTTTATGAAATGTCGGCGATGTTTCGCAACCTTGTCCCGGTGACTCTGGGCAATATCATCGGCGGCATTTTCATCCTTGTGATACATCCCAACAGGATCCGGCAGATAAGACATCTTTTTGATAAATGATGCCACCTGACTCACCACCAAGCCTCGCATTGCAGACCTGCGGCGATGCCGGCGGTTGCGTCCATGTACGCCGACTCACCCACCTTGCCTTCGAGGCCGTTGCCCCAGGTCGCATAGGTGAAATAAGCGCGTAGCACGGGACGGTCGAGGAAGGCAGGGCCTATCCTCAACTCGGGGGCGACGGTGAACTTGTAGAGAATTCCCCTGCAATCGTCCGGCTCGTTGTCCACCCAGTCGGCCCCGAATTCGGCAGCCAGCGCGACGTGCCTGGTGAAGCTGTAGATTGGGCGCAGGCCCCCGGAAATCCAGGTGATCCTGGATGAATCGTTCTCGCCGTTATCGAACACCTGGTAGATCAGGGCGCTCATCATGGTGAAGGGTCCCGCAGTTTGCAGCAGCGTGCTGTCCGCCACGCGGAAGCGCCATGCGTCATCAAGTCCAGGCGAAGGCTTCTCGACAACGGGCGAGAAATCAGAGCCCGCGCCGCGCCCGTACTGGATGCTGAACCGGTTCATCCCGTCGTTTGGAAGCGGGACCTCGTGTATCGCGCCGATGGCGCCGCCAAGGCTTGATTCGTAAGTGTGCGTAAGAGACTGGCCTTCTGAATCCTTCTCGGTGTACTCGCCGCCCTTGACGGACGACGGCGCGATCCAGAGCGTGCCGGAGCCAAGCGGGGCCGGGATATCGTAGATTCGCAGGTCGAGACAGTTCTTAGCCACGCGGCCGGTCTTCGGAAATTCGTAATCATCGCTCGACCCGCCCAGATAGGCGGCGGCGAGTTTGACGTCTCCCAGGGCCAGCGACAGATCCTCGATGCCTCCGCCGTAGCCGCTCATATCGAGGATATAGTAATCGTTGATGTGTATATCAAGCCTGCGATAAAAGCGCTGGCCGGCCCAGAATTTCACGCCGGATCCCCAATCGAAGTCACCGGCCTCCACGAAAGCCTCGCGCAGCGCGAGACCGTCCTCATGAATCCCGGCCGCCGTATCCTGATCGGTCTTGTAGGAAAGCCGGACCTGCATCTTGAAGAACGGCCTGTCGGGCTGCATGATGAAATGCTTCGACAGCGCGGTTTCGAGATAGGTCTCCGCCTCGTTGCCCAGCCTGTATTTCGCGTCCGCGCCCGGGGCCTGGAACGCGACCTGGTGGCCGCCGTGTCCGTTCACGCCGAACCCGGAGCGAAGATAGCCGTTGAACTCAAAGCCTCCAAACGGCGGAGTTGTGAAGGGTAGAGCAAGATCGCGGGTCACTGCCTGGCGAGGCATGGGCGCCCCGCCGGAGGCCGGGGCGGAGGTAGCTTCCAGCGCCTTCAACCTGGCCTCCAGCTGGCGCATTTCCACAGCGTGCCGGTTCTTCAGCGATTCGAGCTCGTCCCTAACTGCGGCAGCGGAGTCGTTTGCCTGTTGGCTCTCCGTAGCGGAGTCCGTTGATGAACCGGTTTGAGCCGGCGCGCGCAGGGCGGACATGGTGAAGATGACCGCAGCGCAGACCGTTACAGCTTTTTCAAATCTCATATTTCAACTCCCGTAACTCCTCAAATATTCAGAATTCCGAATTCTGAGTTGTTACTAATTCCCTATATCGCGCAGGCGTTTACCGGAGAACAGGTTCTCCTCGATCTTCTCGAGGGAAGTGCCCTTTGTTTCGGGCACGAACAGGAGGAAGCAGAAGATGAACGCTATCTCGAGCAGACCGTAGATCAGAAAAGTGGTGCTTGGTCCCAGCTTATCCAGCATAGTGAGAAACGTCATCCCCACAATCCCGTTGACTATCCAGTTCGTGGCCGTGCTCACCGTTATGCCGAGGTCGCGGCCGCGCAGGGGCTGAATCTCGGCGCAGAGCACCCAGATGATCGGCCCGGCGCTGAAGGCAAAGCCCACGATGAAGAGGAAGAGGAAGGCTATGGTCGCGAAGGCGAGCGCCGGGTTGTCCTTGAATCCGAGCCCGAAAAGCAGTCCTGCCATGCACATTGAGAAGCCCATCACGGCGAAGCCCGCGTACATGATCGGCTTGCGGCCCAGCTTGTCAACAAAGGCGATCGCGATGAAGGTCGACAGCACGTTCACCGTGCCGACCGACACCGTGCCCCACATCTGTTCGACCACGGTCTCGAAGCCGGCACACTCCATGATCTTCGGCATGTAATACATCACCACGTTTATCCCGGTGAGCTGCTGGATCATCTGCAGCAGGATGCCGAGCATGATCGTGCGGCGGAAGGGAGCGCTCTCCATAAAGAGGCTGATGCCGGCCTGCTTCGTCTTCAGGCTCTCCTCGATATCGCGCAGTTCCAATTCGACCTCCTCCTCCGAAACGCGCAACGAGCGGAGAACCCCGCGCGCGGAGGCGCCGAGGTTCTTCATCGAAAGCCAGCGCGGGCTCTCCGGCAGGAACATGATGCCGATGAACATGAGCAGCGCCGGCACGGTTAGAACGCCCATCATTATCCGCCAGTGGCCGCCCACTATATCGTGAAACCTCGCGTAGCTCGCGAAGTAGGTGTCGGACACAAAGGCAATCAGAATGCCGATGGTTATCATGAGCTGATACATGGAAATCAAAGCGCCGCGGACGCTGAACGGGGCGATTTCGGAAAGATACAGAGGGGCGGTGAAGGAGGCTATCCCGACCGCGATACCCAGGAAGAAACGGGTCCCGATGAGGATGCCGGAAGTAGTCGCAATCGAGCTCAGAAACGCGCCCGCAGCAAAGATCACCGATGCGGCCAAAAGCGTGATCTTACGTCCGAACCGCTTGGAGCACCAGCCGCTGAGGACGGCGCCGAGCGTTGCGCCCCAGAGCAGCGAGCTGACTATCTTCTCCTGCGTCAGGGTATCCGCGAGCAGCTCCTTGCTGATAAAGGGCAGCGCTCCTGAGATGACGCCTATATCCAGGCCGAACAACAGGCCGGCAAGGGCCGCAATGAACGCCACGACAAAAACGAGCGGCTTGTGTCCGCTGAAAGCTGTTGTCTGTCCGGCGACATACTGCTCGCTGTCATTGCGCAGGTCCTTCATATTTTCATTCATACGCGCTCTCCTTTTTCATGTTTTCTATGGTTTCAAATCCCATGGAAACAAGTTCCTTTATCACTGACTGGAGGAAGAATTCGGGGGTTGATGCGCCACTGGTTATTCCGAGGTCGCACACAGGGCCGAGCGGAATGTTATCAATTTCGATGATATCGCTGACCTGCACGGCCCGACAACCGGCAGCCCCTGCCACCTCGGCGAGCCTGCGCGTATTAGCGCTGTTTCGCGAGCCGAGCACGAGGATTAATTCCGCTACCTTTGCAAGAGCCTGGGCAGCACGCTGCCTGTCCTGCGTTGCATAGCACACATCGCTTTTGGCCGGCATTCTCAATTCAGGGAAGCGCGATTGCAGGATTGATGTAATCCTGTCGGAGAACACAGCGCTGAGAGTGGTCTGGCACACAACAGCGACACGGTCGGGATCCCGAGCTGTAACGCGCTTTGCATCCGCTTCGTTCTCGATAACCGTCACGCGATCCGGCGCTTCTCCGGCAACGCCCACAACCTCATCATGCCTTGCCTGTCCCACGACAAACACGGTGCAGCCGGATTCGGCAAAACGCCTGACCTCCTCATGCACTTTCAATACGAAGGGGCAGGTGGCGTCAATTATCTTTGATTTCTTCGCCGTTGCGGCAAGCCGCACCGCCGGGGAAACACCGTGTGCGGAGAAAAGCAGGGCGGCACTTTCCGGGACATCATCCAGACTACTGACGAAAATCACGCCTCTTGACGAAAGATCAGCCACGACCTGACGGTTATGGACTATTTCGTGGAGGCAATAGAGGGGGGGCTTGTGCAAGCTTAGCGCTTCCTCGATGGTCTCAACGGCCCTGCGCACGCCTGAGCAGAAACCATGCGGGTTGGCTATGATGATTCGTTTTGCCAAGGGCGATCGTCTCCGATGTTTCGATAGATATATCAAATTCCGCATGGAAGTAAAGCCTGGCGTCATTAGTTATTGCCCCTCTGCGTGGCATAAGGAATGCTAACTTAATAGGTGACAACTCAGGTTCTTCTCTGGATTGCTTGAATGCCATATTACGGACAGCATAACCTGCCCACAGGGCGCTCTTAACAACAATAAATGCTTACTGCTCAGGTATCGCCACCATATCAAAGATCCGACAGCCTGCGTCGCAAGCGCAGGCGGGTGGCGGACAATGGTGGCCTACAGCATGGGAAAATGTAGGCCAGGATTTTATCCTGGCGCAAAGAGCGCGTATTTGCAGCCTGTTCGGGGCATACCTGAGCAGTTACAGATGATGTGATATAGTTGATGATGACACTGTTTTAATAAAAACCCGTCACGGGTTCAGGAAAACAACTTTAAACAAACATAGGAGGCTCTTGCAAAACCCTGCGTCAATCCGGTCGGGGTGTACCCGACCCTCCAGGTTTAACGCAAAGCCTCTGTGTTCAGAACTGGAGGGGCTGTTGCCCAAATCGAAAACGCGCCTTCGGCGAGATGCTTCGCAGTCTCAGCATGACAATTTCTTAGGAAAAGCGAGGGTGTCAAGTGTGTCATTCCGAGCAAAGTCGAGGAATCTCGATTTGGGCAACACGCACTGGAGGGCCGACTTCCACGTCGTCCGCGCAGGTTTTATTAGAGCTTTATAAAGGAATCAACAAATTTGCTTCACACCCATTCGGACGAAAAAAAAGGCGACAGAAACGGAAAAATGGTGTATTATTCTATGATCTGGATATTGCACGGACTCGTGCAGGATTCAGGTTCCAGATTACGGCTAAAACAAGCAGGCGGGCATAAATTTGAGTAAAGCGTATCAAAGGATGTCGTCAGCCGTTTTAGCGCTGGTTCCGCTTGCAGGAACATTGCAGAAACTTGTCTGTATAGCACTAATGGCGGTCAGCGTTAGGGCTTTTGGCTGGGATGACGGAGTGACGTCGCTCGTATGGGAGACGTCGGCCGAGGTGCGTTCCTCTCCAGCCATAGCGGCTGACGGTTCGATTATTGTTGGAAATGACAATGGCGAACTGCTTTCGCTCAACCTTGATGGCACCACAAACACGGTGTGGAACGCAGGCGGGCTGATCTATTCCTCGCCGGCGATAGGGCGGGACGGCACGATTTATGTCGGATCCAGCGACAATCAGCTTTACGCTTTCAATCCCGACGGCTCAACTGGCCACGTGTGGACTGCGGAGGACAGAATATTCATGTCTTCCCCTGCCGTCGAGGGTTCTGCAGGCAGGATCTACGTGGGATCCGAGGACCGCAAGCTCTACTGTTTCAATCCCGACGGAACCACAGCGCGGGTCTGGAGCACATTTGGAGAGATCCAGTCATCGCCGGCTCTCTCACCCGATGGCACCATCTACGTCGGATCCGGGGACGGTAAATTTTATGCTTTCAACCAGAACGGGGCGACCAGCCGGGTATGGACCACGGGCGGCGCGATCCGGTCGTCACCGGCGATCGGCACGAACGGACTGATCTTCATAGGCTCCAGCGACGGCAATCTTTACGCATTCGACCCCAACGGCTCGACTTCGCGGGTGTGGACAACGGCTGGCGCGATTCATTCGTCTCCAGTCATCAGCACGAACGGCTCGATCTATGTGGGCTCCTTTGATAACAAGCTTTATGAATTCAGCGCGGACAGCACCAATTCCAGGTTCTGGAGCACGACCGGACCGGTGGAGTCGGCGCCCGTGCTGGGCGCAGACGGCACTATCTATGCCGGCACGAGAGAGGGTTATTTCTTCGCATTCAATCCGGACGGAACCACTGATTTAGTCTGGCATACGGAGGGCCTCATTCTCTCATCCCCCGCAATATCATCGAACGGCGCGATATACGTCGGCTCGTCCGACGGCAATGTATATGCGTTCGACGGAACGGGCGGCAAGCTGGCTGAATCGCCATGGCCCAAATTCCGGCAGAACATAGAGAACACTGGTTTCATGTTCTCGGGTCCCACGAACACCGCCTGTTCGGAAGGCACGCATACGGACAAGGTGCTGATCACCTGGAATGCCCCGATCGACCTTGGAGGGACCACCGGCTATGAGGTGTGGCGAAACCTCAGCAACGACACTTCTTCTGCGGAAAATATCGACGATACCGCGGATACCTCCTTTGAGGACGCCACAGCCGAGGCTGGGACGACCTATTATTACTGGATCCGAGGCACCAACGAGGCATGGAAAAGCCGGTTCGGGGCGCCGGACTACGGCTACAAGGCAGTCATAGCCGCGCCGCTCGCCCCTGCCAATGCAGTCGCGAGCGATGGCGACTATTTCAACAGGATACTCGTATCCTGGTCGGAATCCACCAATGCCTCAGGATACAATGTGTGGCGAAACACTATTGATGATTTCTCAGGCTCTGAGAAGATCAATATGGAGCTTGTGGCCACCAATATGTATTCCGATACCGACCCCGGACTGGGGGAGACTTGCTATTACTGGATTAGCGCGACGAACGCCTCGGGAAGCAGTGGCTTCAGTAAGCCCTCAGCGTCCGGCTATCGCGATCTTGCTCCACCATCGGGGATGAATGCAAGTTGGGGCGACTATGCCGACAAGGTGCGCATAACATGGCTCAAAGTAACGGATGCCGGTGCATACGCGGTTTTCAGGAGCACGGTCAGCAACTCCGCCGGCTCAGCCCAGATAGGATATACCAGTAGTCTCATTCTCGACGATCTGAGCGGGGAGAGCGGGAATATCTACTATTACTGGGTTAAGTCAGTGCTTGGCACCTACACGGGCATGCTGTTCAGCGCGTGCAGCGCGGGATCGTTTGGCGGGACCACGTCACACGTGTGGAAGGTGGTCTACGGGGTTGGCGCTCCCGCTATAGGGACCAACGGCGTTTTGTACATGGGCGCGGGCGAATCGGGATCGTCCTTTTACGAATTCGATCCCGGGGGAACCACGAATCGTGCGTGGAGCATGGGCGGCGCCGTTGGAAGCGCGGCGGCGGTTGGGAGCAATGGAACCATATACGTGCCCGGCGCCTGGAGCAACAGGCTTTTCGCCCTGAACCCGAATGGAACCACGAGCAAAGTGTGGTCTGCTACCGGAGCGATTTTCGCGCCTCCCGCCATCGGCTCCAATGGGGTGCTCTATGCCGGATCTTACGACGGCAAGCTGTATGCATTCAATCCCAATGGCCAAACAAATATCATCTTTTCCAACGGCGGCTCGGAGCGCTCCCCGACCATAGGAGCGGACGGCACGATCTATTCCGCGCGCGGTTCCACTCTTTACGCCTTCACGCCGTCCGGCGCCACTTCGCACGTGTGGACGATCGCCGACGGCGCTTTCAGCGCCTCCGCCGCGATCAACGCCAACGGCACAATCCTCATCCCATCGCAGGCCGGATCGCTCTATGCGTTCAATCCGGACGGCACCACGTCCCGCGTCTGGACAGTTCCGAGCGGCTATTCGCTCGCATCTAGCCCGGTCGTAGGAATCGACGGCATTATCTACGTCGGCTGCGAGAATTCCTGCCTCTATGCCTTCAACCAGAGCGGAACGACCAGCCGGGTATGGGCGCTCGATGGACCCGTGAGGGCCTCGCCCGCCATCGGATCCGACGGGACAATCTATGCCGGAGCAGAGGGCGGCAAGTTCTACGCGTTGAACGCCAACGGCACAACGAACAGGTTATGGTCGGCGCCTGGCGCAATTTACTCTTCGCCCGCGATAGGAACGAACGGGATTGTTTACGTGAGCATCTCCTCCGGCGCGGAGGGAATGCTCTGCGCGTATTATGGAACCGGCGGGACGCTCGCGAACACACCCTGGCCGAAGGCGCGCAACAACAACGAGAATTCAAGCCGCGATCCGTCTCTGCCCGCCGTTCCCGCCGCTCCCACGGAAGTATCGGCGGATAAAGGCATCAGCACCAATATCGTCGGAATAACCTGGAGCTCCGCGCACCGTGCGACAGGATACGAGGTGCACAGGAGCACTTCAAATGACACGTCAACAGCAGCGCTCCTGGGGTCGGTCAGCTCCGGAACGTCTTACAGCGACACAACCGCAGAGCGTGAGCCACTGTACTATTACTGGATAAGGGCGAAGAACGCCGACGGCACGGGTGACTTCAGCGCTTCAACGATCGGCTGCCTCGCCGTCCCGCCGCCGTCCGGCGTCTCCGCTACCGACGGACTCTATATAAACAACGTGCAGGTGGAATGGCAGTCCGTCAATCCTCACAGCGGGTCCACCAGCTACGAAGTGTGGCGCGGCACAACCACGAACGCCGCGCTTGCCGGTAAAATTAACACCGTCATCACCACGAACCATGGCGATTCATCCGTATCCGCCGGCTTGAAGTATTACTACTGGATAAAGGCGAAGGACAGCTACGGCTCGAGCGAGGTCAGCGCGGCCGCCTCCGGATACCGGGCATTGAGCCCGCCATCCGGTCTGTCCGCCACTGAGGGCATCTATCGCGACAAGGTGCAGGTGCGCTGGAATTCCTCGCCCGGGGCGGAGGGGTATGGATTGTGGCGGAGCACGAATGACGAATCATCCGCCGCATCGAGAATAACGAGGACAACGGAGACTTATTATGATGATTCGTCCGTGACGTCGCGCGTTGTCTATTTTTACTGGGTCAAGTCAACCAATTCATTAAACACAAGCGACTTCAGCGCTTCCGTTTTCGGCTACAGCGTGGCTGACACTATTCCCGATCCACCCTCCTATGTGTCCGCCTCCAAGGGAACCTTCACCTCCAAGGTCGTCCTGGCCTGGGGTTCGGTATCCAACGCACACGGGTATCAGGTGTGGCGGCATACAAATGAAACGGTGGCATCGGCCAAACAGCTTGCGTTCGCGTCAGGCACGAGTTACGACGATACCACTACGGAACGGGACATGGTGTATTACTACTGGGTCAAGGCGACCAATTCGGCAGGCGCGAGCTCCTTCGGGCTCTACGATATCGGCTTCAGCAGCTCGCCGGCTGACCCGCCCTCCTGGGTGTCGGCGACTGACGGGGAATACACCAACAAGGTTGAAATAACATGGGCTTCCGTGCCCGACATAATAGGATATCAGGTGTGGCGGAACACGACGAACTCATCCGCCGCAGCCGACAGCATAGGAGAGACAGGGACAACATCATTCACCGACACGAATGCAGTTCGAGGCCTGCTTTATTACTACTGGATCAGATCAACCAACCAGGTCGGCCCAGGTGCTTTCAGCGTTCCCGACACGGGCTACAGCAGGGCGCCTTATGTTATCAATGACTATGACGGGGACGGGAAGAGCGACCTCGCCGTGTTCGACGGGAGCAGCGGGTACTGGTTCGTGAGCAACCTGGACGAGGAGATCTTGCAGCTGCAATGGGGCTGGTCCAGCGCCATTCCCGTTCCGGGCGATTACCTCGGCGACGGGAAGAGCGACCTCGCCATGTTCGACGGGAGCAACGGGTACTGGTACATCTGCTCCGCCGAAGGCGCGCTCATTGCATGGCAGTATCCCTGGGGCTGGCCCGGCGCAGAGCCCGTGCCCGGCGACTATGACGGGGATGGCAGGGCCGATCTGGCTGTCTTCGACAGCGGCAGCGGCTACTGGTATATCAGCTCCCTGAGCGGCTCGTTCATCGTAGGTCCCGTGGCTTGGGGCTGGCCCGGCGCAGAGCCCGTGCCCGGCGATTTCGACGGCGACGGGATGAGCGACCTCGCCGTGTTCGACAGCAACACCGGCTACTGGTACATCATGTCGCTTGACGGGCGGCTGCTGGCCTGGGAATTCCCCTGGGGCTGGCCCGGGGCCGCGCCGGTATCCGGCGACTTCAACGGGGACGGGAAGACAGATATCACGGTGTTCGATGAGAACACAAGCTCCTGGTATATCATCTCCCTGGATGGAACCCTCATCACATGGGCTCTTGCGTGGGGCGTCAAGGATGCTGTGCCAGTGGCGGGCGATTACACAGGGAACGGCATCAGTGATATCTCGGTGTTCGACATCTACACCGGAAACTGGTATATTATTTCGCTCGACGGTGAACTGGCGCTCATGAAATCATGGGGCTGGTCGGGGGTACTGCCGATAGGCCTCGGCACGTGGCACAGGTGCAAGCCGGATCCTGACGACCCCTCAACGCACGCAGCAGTCGGTTCATGGAAAACTTCGGCGGACGAGATATTCAATATCAATGCCGACGGAACCGTGAGCGGCACCGATTCATCGAGCAGGTCATTCACGGGAAACTGGACCTCTTCTTCGGACACGACGGTAACGTTCTCGATCTACAGGGAAGGCGGGTCTTACAAGAACCCGTTCACCATTGAGGCGTTTACTGACACCACTGGAACAGTATCAAATTCGTCAGGAATAAGCGCCAGTATTACCAGGATCTAGCCGCATGGCATGCGGTGTGCTGTTAACCTGGAAAATGGGTACCCGTTCACGGTTCACGGTTCATAGTTGCAGAGAAGAGGGATATTACAATTAAAATTGAGCGTTTTGAAGATATTGAAGCGTGGCAACTTGGTCGGAGACTGACAAAACAGGTGTATGTTCTTACACAGAATGAACCGTTAACCGTGAACGGGTACGAAAATGGAGACGGCGGTCTCCGCCGTTCGGATAAACGGCTGAGGACAGCCGTCTCCAGCGGGTAACGAATATCGGGTTGCGGGCAAGCCCGTGTTGGAGGTTGGTGTACAGCGCTGATTGTTTTGCGCGGAAGGGAGCGGCTATGAAGAAGAGTTTTATTATGGTGTCAAGGATGGCCGTGTTTCTTGCCCTGGTGCTCGTCCAGGCCGGCTGCGAGGACAACGAGGATGGGCGCTCATACAACGAGGCCGGCGACATATCAGCCCTGGCCATAAGCCCTGCGTCCGCAACGCTCGATTACGGCGAAATTTACGTCACGTTCACCGCCGTTGGGGGAACCGGCCCGTATTCGTGGAGCGTGCACGACGAGTCGCTTGGAACACTTGATACCAGCACCGCGGTCAACGTCGTGTATAACCGCATCGGGGTGAGGCCCGGCGCGAATATTATTCATCTCCAGGACGCCAACAACTGGATTGCGGAGGCAATGGTCACCCACACAACGAATGTCATAGTGGTTCCCACCAATGTCACGGGCAGCGTCACTTCAGATTAGAACAAAGAAAGGAATGCCATGCGAAATTCGTTCAGCTTGCTTTTTGTCGGGTTATTTTGCGCGACGGTTGCGCTCCTGTGCGCCAGGACAGCGCTGGCCGAGGAGCCGTGGCACGACTATTCATTGAGAGCCTATGGCGGGTACGTGGACAACGCGGCGGATGTGGATGCTCACGACACCTACATGAAATTGAAGATGGGCAGCGCCGCCGAGTTCGGTGCGGCCTTCGTCATAGCCATGAACCGCTGTTTCGATCTCGACATGGCGCTATCGCACATGAGGGCCGACGGCACCCAGCGCAATTCTCCCGGATCCGGCAACGAGAACAACAGTCTCGACATCAACATGGCGGTAACGCGGCTCAGGATCACGGGAAAGCTCCGCTATAACAAACATGAGGGAAATTTCGTGCCGTGGATTGGAGCGGGAGTCAACGCGGCGCTTATCTCCTGCAATGAAAGCGAAAACCTGTACGTGAACGGGGGCTATCTCGTCCAGGAAAGGGACGAGACCAGCTCTGCGTTCGGTTTCCACGGTGCGGCTGGAATAGACGTGTACCCGATCAGAACGGGCTCGCTGGCGATAACATTCGAGGCGCGCTACCAGATGGACGCCGCGATAAGCGGCCCTTTCAAGGGCAGTCTTGATGGAGCGGCCTTTCT
The DNA here is from genome assembly GCA_964458525.1 of uncultured Verrucomicrobiota bacterium. Taxonomy (GTDB): domain Bacteria; phylum Verrucomicrobiota; class Kiritimatiellia; order JAAZAB01; family JAAZAB01; genus CAYWJE01. The sequence goes on along the minus strand of CAYWJE010000002.1, from coordinate 25,570 downwards.
CGCGGGCGTGAAGTGGGACTTCTGGCCGAGCACTGTCTACCGGTTCAAATCAAAGTGATTCCAGCCGCTCTTCCGGGCTGATGAGTTTCGTGATCCTGATTCCGAAATTCTCATCCACCACAACCACGTCGCCCTGACCTATCAATTTGCCGTTCACAATGATGTCCGCGGAGCTGCCGGCAGAACGGTCGAGCTGAATAACTGATCCCTGCCCGAGTTTGAGCACCTCACGGATTGACATTTGGCTGTGACCGAGTTCGGCCTGGATATCCACGGGCAGATCAAGAATCAGTTTCAGGTTCGAGGCCTCGTTCGGTTTCTGCGCCCTCGAAGAACCGTCAATGGGCGAAAGCTCAACAGGGCTGGCCTCGACGCTCTCGCCCGCCATAACCTCGTCCACGTCCGGCTCCGCCGCCGTGGCAGCTTCGTTTTCGCTGGTATTGCTGTCCATGGTGCTATTCCTTTTTGGCTTGTTCAATCATGCGCGGCCTCAGAAGGCACACGGCTGTCTTCCCCTCGTATTGACCGATCTCGGCGGCGTACGCGAGCTGGCTTTCGATATACACGTCAACCGGCTTACTGATCCTCCTGTTGAGGTCAATGATATCGCCCGGTTTCAGAGCCATCACCTGTTGAGCGGTTATCCTCGTCGGTCCGATCGATGAACGGACATCCAGCGGCACGCTGTCAAGCGCGTCCTTCATTTTCTTTGTCTCGGTCTTATCGCTTTCAAGCAGCTTCTTCTTCTGCGAGCGCTCTTCCGATTTTGCAAACACGCCCTCCAGCGTAATCGACGGATAGCATATTGTCAACACACCGGCCAGCTTCCCCAGGTGGACATCGAAGGTAACGCTCACGCAGGGGGTCTCCGGCCTGGTCAGCTGGATGTACTCGGGATTGGACTCGACGGAGGACATGGCAAAAGTGACGTCGGCGATATTGGTCCAGGCGATCTTGAGATCCGCCATGAGGGAGTCCATCACCCCGGTGACTATGTCCCTCTCGAGCGCGGTCAGCCCCCTGTTCTCGAACGAGAACGAGCCGTCTCCGCCGAGAAGGATGTCAACCATTGACGTCACGATGGAGAGATTGAATTCCATCTCCATGTTACCCACATTGGGATTCGTGGTCAAGACCGAGAGGTAAGTCGGGTTTGAGGCGGAGAGCACAAACTCGCCGTAGGTCATCTGGTCAACCGCGACCATGTTGATCTCGGCATTTGTTTTAAGCGCGGCGAAGAGGCTTGCCCTGAAGGTGTTGGCGAAAGTCTCGTGAACAAGGCGCAGCGAGTGAAACTGGTCGCCCGACATGATCTGGGGGCGGCGGAAATTATACGCCACCACCTTCACCTGGCCGCTGCTCTCCTCCGCAGCGACGCCCTCATCGAGCCCCTCCCCGCTCTTCACAGCTTCGCGAAGGGCGTCAATCTCTTCCTGTGAGAGAATCTGTGCCATACGACCTCACTGGATAAGGAATTCCTTGAAATACACGTCAGTCACCGCGCCATTGATCCTGCCCTTGATGGCCGCGTTGACCTCGCTGATGATGTCCCTCTTCAGAGCCTCCCTGCCTTTTGGCCCCTCCAGTTCGTCTATCGTCCTGCGGCTCGCCGCCAGTATCACCCTGTCGGTGAGCAGGGAGTTGTATTTCTTAAGTTCCTCCACCATGCCCGGCTCGCTCACGACCAACGTCACGTCGAGGCGCAGAAAGCGGGTGCCCTTGGTCTGCGCGATGTTGACATTGACAGGTTTGAGATCGAAACCCAGAATATCACCCTCGACAACCAGCGCCTCCTTCTCCGCGTCTTCCTCGGACGGCGGCGCGGCCTTCTTCACCACAAAGAAGGTCGCAAGCGGCGTGAGAACGATGACCAGCAGTCCCACTATGACGACAATCATCAGGTCGGATTTTTTCCCGGATTTGGGCGGCACTGCCGCATCACCTTCCGCGGCTTCGCCGGCTTCATTTTTAGCGGTTTCTTCGGCCATGACATTTCTCCTGTTTGTTGATCATCTCACTGATCACAGCCCCGTCTTCATCGGGCTTGAGCTTATGAAAAACAGCGTTGCCTGTTCTGGATCATGCGCGGCGACATCCCCAAGGTAACGGACCTCCGAATACCCCATGGGCAGCAGACGTTCCGGCTCTATGCCTCCATTCTCTATCAGGTAGCGAACCACCGCCGCTGCACGGCGCGCGGCGATCACCTGATCGGCGGCCCCGCTGGCGGTCGAGCTGTAACACGACACCGTCACATTACGTTCCGGCATGCCGCGCAACATGCCGGCAAAGCGATCCAGAAACACCTGGCCGGCGCTGTCAATCGCGGTATCCGCCGGTGCGAACCTAATGGGAGTGGATACCCGCACAATCCGCTTCAACGACTGCAATTCAGTGTCCGCTATATGATCAAGACTGAATCTCTGCTGTTGAAAAGTCCCTTTCGTATAACCAAGAAAAAGCTTCTCGTCGCCCGTCGAATCCATCTCGACCGCCGGCCTCCCGGGCATAAGCATCTTAACGAAGCTCAGAACGCCTATCCCGGCGTCCGCCCCGAACGCTGTCTGCACGCTTCCAAGCGCGTCGCGAAAAGTTGCCGCCTTTTCCGTACCAAGACTAAGCAACGCTATAAAAAAAGCAAGCATGATTGTCATGAGCGAGGCAAATTGTCCCATGTACGCGGGCGCTCCCTCTTCAGGCTTTTCCTTAAGCTTCGCCATGCCCTTTCCCCTCTCCGCACAATCATTCCCACTTATCGCGCACGATGACCTCTTCGGCCGACATTTCGTCGAATGCCTGGCGACCCATTATGATTATCTCCATATGCTCTGAGGCTAAAACCGGATCATCTACTGGAATTTGCAGTCGTGGTCCTGCCCTCATCATCAGATGACGCAGCCCCGCCTGGTCTGAGCGCGGGTCGGACACTGAATTCTCCACCTTCGCCCCGACCCCGAACCTTTCCCTGGGCAATCCGCATTTCAGAAGCAGTCCTTCCTGAAGGGCCATCGCCCTCTCGATGGCGAGCCCCCAGACAGAGGTAGCGGTCTTGCAGCACACAGGGGTGGACGCATGAACCACCCCTATCACCCGCGCCTCATTTGCAAGGGCCTCGACAAAAGCTCCGATTTCGGAAAGGAGTCTTTCATTTCCCGGCAGGAGACATGAGGTTCCCGGCGCGAACAGGGGCTTGACGGAGATGACAATGGCCATGCCCTCATCAAGCATTGCAACAGTAACGTATCTCTCGGAACTCAACATTGGCTCGCCGAATCTCTTCATTGCCATCTGGAAGTCCGGCACCACAACAGAGAGCTCATCAATGGAAAGCCATTTCGGCTCATCCAGAATTCCGCGGATCTGCTCAAAGTGAGCAGGATCCCGTATTTGCATTTCAATGCCCGGCTGCTGGGTTACTCCGAGCGCGCCTTTCAGGCTTCCGATCATCGCGGCTAGCTTTGCCTCCTCGAAGGTTGAGAAGGCTATAAGCATCACGAAGAACGTGACCAGGAGCGATATGAAATCACCGAAGGTCATCATCCACTGGGGACACAGCACCTCCTTGGTCTTTAGCGATTTTGCCATTGCATGCTCATGTCTCTTCTGTTTGCTTTCTCACGCTGGGCGCGAGGAAGCTCTTCAGTTTCTCCTGGACCACCCGCGGGCTGTTGCCTTCCTGGATCGAGAGAATTCCCTCGAGAACCATGTTGCGAAGCGCCAGTTCTTCGTTTGTGCGCTGTTCCAGCTTGCCGGCCATGGGCAGGGCAAAAAGGTTCGCTACGAGCGCGCCGTAGAGGGTGGTGAGAAGCGCAACGGCCATGCCGGCGCCGATCGTGCTGGGATCATCGAGCTGCCTGAGCATCTGAACGAGTCCTATGAGTGTTCCTATCATTCCGAAGGCCGGCGCGTAGTTTCCGAGCGCCTTGAAAATGCTCTGCCCGGTGACGTGGCGCTGGAGCATCGTCTCGATGTCAGTGTTTAGCACCTGCCTGATCACATCGGCCGGGTTGCCGTCAACCGCCATCTGCATGCCTTTTTTAAGGAAGAGATCATCGAGATTGTCAATATCATCTTCGAGCGCCAGAATGCCGTCGCGCCGTGCGCGCGTTGCAAAATCATTGATCCTGTTGTACTGAGCCAGATAGTCAACGGCTTTGCCGGTGAACGCCTTGCGCACGACGCCCATGACCCCCACTATCTTGGGCAGCGGGTAGTTCATGAGCGTGGCTGCAAAAGACCCGCCTATCGTGATCATGATCGAGGGGATGTTGAAAAACCCCGCGCCCCCGCCGACCATGATGGCGCCAAGAACGAGAGCAAATGCCAATATCAGACCAATGACTGTCCCGAGATCCATAGTTTTAACCTAATCAGACATTCTTGTCCTGCGGAGGCGTCGAACAGTCGCGACGGTATGCGACCACCCGCTCTGCGATTTCTTCCGGGCGCTCCGCCACGTAGACGCGGTGCCCGGTGGTGAGCAGAATCTGAGTATCCGGTGTCGCAGTCACCTGCTCGATGAGCTCGGCGTTCAAGTATATCTGTTTGCCGTGCAAATCCGTTACCGGTATCATAACGTGCTCCTTTCAAGGATAACCTTCACTTCGCCCTATTGTCCCGCCATTGCGGGAAAGAGAAAGTTTGCCGCAAAACCTGTCCCGCAAGGCGGGAAATCACAAAAAACAGTAACTACTCATTTGAAATTTGACGACCGCACAAACGAGCTGTGTAGCCCTACCAGGAATTCCAATGGTAGGGCGGCCCCGACCTCAAAGAGAGTCGGGACTGTCCCGCCGCAGTTCATGGTAGGGCGGGACAGCCTGTCCCGCCGCAGTTCATGGTAGGGCGGGACAGCCTGTCCCGCCGCACCGGTCATTAGCAGTTGATCTTCGAGATACTCATTCCGTTCATCCCGTTAAACTACTCTTTCTACCTCTTCAGCGTCAGGAGTTCCTGGAGAATCTCGTCGGAAGTCGTGATCGTTCGTGAATTCGCCTGGAACCCGCGCTGGGTGATGATCATCTCCGTGAACTCCGACGCCAGCTCCGTGTTCGAGCTCTCCAGATAGCCCTGCTGAATCAGCCCCACGTTCGAATCGTTGGCCGCTGCGGCAACTGGTTCGGTGGCACTGGCGGTGGGAGTCCACGTGAAGAGACTGCTACGCTGCGCGTTCAAGCCATTATTGTTCTGGAACGTCACGACACGGATCGTGTTCACCACCGATGATGTTCCCTCGGAATCCACCACCGTGACATCTCCATCCGTGCTGATCGAATACGAGGCGAGGGTCGTGGCGCCCGCGGGTTCCAGGTTGATCGGGTTGCCATCGGTTCCTATAAGCGCCTGGCCTTCCGAATTGATCAGGTACACCGTGTCCGCATCTTTCACGTCCGGCACAAAGTCGCCAGCGCGGGTGTAGAACTGGGCGCCAGTGGTCGCAAATGTTGTCGGATCCGTGTTCTCGACTATGAAGAAACCCTCGCCCTGGAGCGCGACATTGGATGCCACGCCCGTGTTGGTGAGCATGCCGTACGCGAAGTTCTTCGTTATCGATGACAACGAAGTGCCCATGCCCACCTGGACGCCAGGTGTGCCGGTAGCAGGCGTGCGAATCGTGTCCACAAGCGCCTCTTTGAAGGTCACTTCGTTCTGTTTATAAGCAACGGTGTTCACGTTGGCCACATCGTTCGCTATCACGTCCAGACGACTCTGGTGCGTGCGCAACCCGGAAATTCCACTAACCAATGATTGTAACATATCCGTTCCCTCCCTGTTGTTTGACATCCCGCCACCGGGACATCCTATCCCTCTACTCTTCCGTCACGCTCAGTGCTTCTCCCGCAGTTTCATAGGTTGATTCCCCATCCGTTACTGATGTCTCACCCGCTGCTTCCGCCACCTCCTCCTCCGAAGCGTTGGTAACCGTTATGCCTGTGATTTCATCGAGGGCATACAACTCGCCGTTGATCTCGAGCTTCATCGAATCGCTGCTCCAGAGTATCTTGTCCACCGTTCCCTCGACCGTCGAGCCGTCGGTGAGTTCCAGGGTTACCGACTGACCTTGCAGAACAAACAGGGACTGTATCAGGCTCTGTTCTCTGAAGTCCTCGAACTGCGTATTCAGGTTCTGCATCTGCTCCAGCGCGCTGAATTGCGCCAACTGCGCCACCATTTCGGTGCTATCCATCGGCTCCATCGGGTCCTGGTTCTGCAGCTGCGTCAGAAGCAGCGTGAGAAATTCATCCTTGCCGAGTTCCCCGCCCTCGGACGACATGACAGAGGAAGTCGTGCTGCTGCTGTACAGACTGCCCGTCGCGGTATCCTCAGTTTCAACGGTGTTGTCGAAAGTCAAACCTTCCGTCGTTATAGCGCTCTCATTCGTCTCGTCAATTGCTGTTATTTCCAAGTCTGACATATTCTCCTCCTCGCGTTCACGCAACGTACCATATTCCCTCTGCAGCTTGTCGGTCTTCCTGTTTTGTCTCGATGTGCTCTCCGGTTCTTGTCGGCTCCGCGATATCCGCCAGCCGTCCGGTGGGCTCATCATCCTCATTTGTGCGTTCCCGGGTGAACTGTCTTTGCCCCGGATTGTCATCCTCCGTTCTGACGTTGAATTCCGCAAGTTCGCGGCCCCTGTTCGCCAGGATTTCCCTTATCACTCCCTCGCGGGCGGCGAGGAACTCGCGCGCCTGGCTGCTGGATGCCACAATCTGGATCGAGATATTCTCGCCGGACTCCTTGCAGCTCAGCACGAGCTTTCCGAGGTTCGGCGGATCAAGGCTAATGGTCATTGACGTTCCCTTGCCGGATGTCAGATCAAGCACGTGCTCGTCGAACCGCTGTATAACCTCCTGCAACCGTTCGGCTCTCATTAGCATCTGTTCAAAAGGCGGCTGGGCGGCCTCCGGCGCGGGCGCCGTTCCGACCGTCGGAACGAAATCACCGTCCGGTCCCTTCACCAACGTCGCGGCGGGGTTGGAATCGGCGCGCGCGGCGAACCTGTTCTCCTGGATGCCGGCGGCGAAGCGCTCGGCAAACGACTCTCTGTTATCATTCCGCGCTTGGCCTTCCGACTGTCTCCGCCCATCCGCATCAGCAAGCTCGGAAGGCAATTCCGCCTGTTGAGGAACATCCGAAACAGGCGTGTTGTTGCTCGCCCGGCCCTGCGTCGGCTCGACCTCGACGATCCGCGGAGCCGAGGGCGTCATTTCGGAAGCCGCGCGAGTTGTCGCGGCCTGGTCGTCCGCAAGGAGCGACATCACCGGCCTTACGGGATTCTCTTCGGAAGGGGCGGTCGCCTGACCACTTTCGCTTGAAACCAGCGTGGCTTCCGTGTCATCTCCTTGAGCTTGTGCCCTGGCCGCAAGCTCCAGGCTCTTGAGGGATTCGAGATGTTTTGGAAGAGAAATGTCCTGCGCGGGCTCCATAGCCTGCCTGGCCTGCTCCAATTCCCCTGATTCCGTCCATGTCCTGCCGCCATCAGCTGGTTTTGATTGAGCGCTGTTTTCCGGACGCAGTTCAGGCACCGACCCAGGCGCAAGCGCCTGTTCAACCACATCCTCCTGCCGGGGCGCCTCTATCTGAACCTCGCCCGAAACCGGTCGTGTATCCGCGGGCACGATGTCGCCCGCCTCGGCTTTCGGCTCCGCGGTCGTAACACTCTCTCCCGGATGCGACCCGGCTTGTTCAACCTCCGGTCCGGCATTGCCGGTTGCGGATGTGCCGGAGTCAGATGTGCCGGATTCAACCTGTTCATCCTCTCCGCCGTCCGTGTTCAAAACCTGGACAAGAAGGGCGGGGCTGCTGACAACCTGCTCCAGTATCGAGGAAGACGCGGTTTCCGTCCCGGCCTGAGGCTCTATCTCCGCAGCGGATCCTGTTGATTCCGTTTCGGCAACCATCTCAACGGCGCCCGCGACGGCAACCTCAAGGGAAGTTTCTTCATCGAGAGAAGCTTGCTCCCTTGCGCCGCCGTTATCGGGCGCTGCCTTCTGATCCTTGCTGTTGCCGCCCTTAACTGTCTGTGATCCCGTGTTCAGACGCTCGTCCGTCGCTTTCCTGTCCTTCGAATCAAGGATGCGATCCATGATCTTGTCGAAGGATTCACTCTTCCCCGATGTCTTCCTTGCGGGCGTTTGCTCCCCATCCGTCCGCGCGGTGGAGGACATGACATTGCTGATAAGTTCACTGAAGTTAATTTTCCTACCCTCCTCTCGCTTGCGCCTTGAGTCTCCTGATGCCGTCGGCCCATTCCACTGCAGATTTGGAACCTTCCGGACTTTTAACGGCGGCGTTCATGATGGCGCCGGCCTGTCGTTCCCCGATCATGTTGAGAATGATGGCGGCGCGGTCGCCTTCCATCTTCTGCAGCAGCGTGGCGGCGTCCTCCGAATCCATCTTGCTGAAAATATCGGCCAGCCTTTTGAAATTCGTCTGTTCGGCCGCCTTGACCTCCACGAGCACGGAATCAAAACCTTTCTGGAGTGAAGCCATCTGCTCCTTCAGGTCCTCCATCATCTTAAGTTTCTCCTCCCTGACGGCCAGGTCGGCGGTCCTGCTTTCGTAGGAGGACTTAAGCTCCTGCAAGTCGCTGATCAGGACATCCATAACCTCCTTCTGGCTCGAGAAGACGGTGAGCGGCGCCTTCATCGGAATATAGGTGATGACCACCGGTTCGACCGGTGCAGAAAAAGGCACCTTGCCCATTGCAAAAATCACCGACAGCGCGGATATGCTCACCGCGCACACAATGCATACCAATAGAAACATGAATTTCATAAGGTCCCCGTTCCAGGCAAAAACTTCATTCCATCACATGGCATTCAAAGTGCCTCCTGATGGCAATCTCGTCCATTTCGCCCTGCTCCTTACGATTCTTCTCGGTCGCCCAGCGCGTCTTCTGCTTCTGTTTCAGACGCTCCATGCTCTTAACCTCGCGCATGAGAGAGAGAAGTTGTTCGCGTATCTTCTCGACATTGCGCTCAAGGGTCGCCACCCTCCGCAACTGCTGTTCTATCTGCTGCTGGAGCCAGATCAAATGCCGCGAATGGGTGGCAAGCTCATCGCCGGTCGTCTTGTGTCCCGTGAACTTCTCGGCGCACACAACCTGATTCCTGAGTTTTTCGTGCATATGGTTGAGGTGTTCCCTGTTCTGCTGAAGCGTGCGCATCGCCTCGCCCATGCGCATTTCCCCAAGCTGCTCGAGCGCCTCTTTTGAATCAAGGAGCGTCTGGAGCGAGAATTCGAATGCCTTCATTGGACCACCTCCGCCAGCTCCTTAAGAGCGGCCTCCCATTTCACCGTCACGTTCGGCGGCTGGCACAGGAACTTGTTAATGGCATCAATTTTCTTCATAGCCTCGTCAATCTTTGGATTCGATCCGGCCACATAGGCGCCGACATTGATGAGGTCCTCAGCCTTGCGATAGACGGCCAGGAGCGTCCTCAACCTGTTGGCGTTTTTCCTGTGCTCGGGGGAGACAATTTCATTCATGAGGCGGCTTATACTCATGAGAACATCTATGGCCGGGTAATGATTCATCTCCGCCAGGTTGCGGGAGAGGACCACGTGCCCGTCGAGAATCGAGCGAACGGCATCCGCCACCGGATCGTTCATATCGTCCGCCTCCACCAGCACGGTGTAGTAGGCCGTTATGCTGCCGGCACTCGACGCGCCGGAACGCTCAAGCAGCCTGGCGAGGAGCCCGAAGACGCTCGGCGGGTACCCCTTGGTCGTCGGCGGCTCGCCAATGGCCAGCCCTATTTCGCGCTGGGCCATGGCATAGCGCGTCACAGAATCCATCAGCAGCAGGACATTCTCGCCCTTGCTGCGGAAGAACTCCGCTATTGCCATGGCTGTGGCGGCGCCCTTGATCCGCATGAGCGGCGACTGATCGGAAGTGGCCGCCACCACCACCGATTTCGCCAGGCCTTCGCCAAGGGAGCCCTCGATGAAATCGCGCACTTCCCTGCCGCGCTCGCCCACAAGGGCGATCACGTTAACGGTCGCGCAGGAGTTCCGGGCCAGGCTTCCCAGGAGCACGCTTTTCCCAACCCCGCTGCCTGAGAAAATGCCCAGTCTCTGGCCCTTGGCCGTGGTTAAAAGTCCGTCAAGGGCCCGTATGCCCGTCGAGAAAACCTGCGAAAGCCTTTCGCGGTCAAGCGGCGCAGGCGCCACGTTGTCAATATCAACCTGCACGGTGTTCTCCGGTTCGCCGTTCTTGTCAATTGGCCGGCCGAGTCCATCCAGTATCCTGCCGAGCAGGCTGTAGCCGGCGCGGACCTTCAACTTTCCGCCCGGTATGACCCGTGTGCCCGGCCGGATGCCGGCGAGATGCTCGATCGGCATCAGCAGGACGGAACGATCCTTAAAACCCACAACCTCGGCGGGCACCCGCTTTACGCCCTGGTCATCGCCGGCCTCGATCCAGGCCAGGTCGCCCACGGAGATGCGCGGACCAGTTGACTTCACCGTCAACCCGATCACCTCCGACACGCGACCCTCAGCGCCGGCCACGCTTTCCTTCTGAAGGCCGTCAACCAGAGGGAGAATGTCAATTTCAGGCATTGTCCGAATGGGCATCTCTGCTTCGCTCCTTGAGTAGTTGCTTCAGAATCTCGAGTCTTTCAGAAATCTGCGCGTTGAAATAGCCGTTGCGGCTCTCTATCAGCACGTCGCCCGCGCCGAGGGAGGCATCCTCGACGATTTCGACGGCATCCGCGACTTCTTTCCGGCCCCCATCCTCGCGCGCCGCGATGACGGCCCTGGCATCGTCGGGGCTCATGCGGATCCGCACTCCCTGTAGATCGGTCAGCGGCTCGAGAGTCTTTTTTATCACCTCGATAAGCATGTCGCGGTCGGGCAGGCGGCTTCGAAGGATGACCTCGGCGATCCTCACGGAGGTTTCAATAAACTGATCCTTGATTGTCTGCTCGATCCCGGCCTGGAATTTCGAGAAGTTTGCCTCGAAAGAGCGCCACGATTCGCCCAGCCTTCTTCTGTACTCGGCGCGCTCCGCCTCAAAGCGCCTGTCGCACTCGGCAACGGCGTCCCGGCGGATTTCGGCTATTTTAGCCTGCGTGAGCTGCTCGGAGCCGGCCTTTGCCGCGCCCATTCCCGCAGCCACGAAACCGGTGAACCCGTGATCAAGAAGAATGGATTTAGACATATTCATCCTCCGCTCCCGCGCCCACGGTGATCTCGCCGCTCGCCTGCAGGTTCCTGATGGCAGCCACGATCTCTCTTTGACTCTTATCCACATCCGAAAGTTTAACCTTGGGCGCGAACTCCATCTCCTCCTTGAGGGCTGCCGCAGCGCGCTTCGACATGTTGCTGAAAAATTTTTCGCGCAGATCAATGGAAACGCCCCGAAGCGCGACGGACAGAATGCCGGTATCTATCTCCGAAAGGAGCTTCCGCATTGCCGCGTTGCTGAGCTTGACGACGTCCTCGAACGTGAAAAGCTTATCCCTTATCGCATTAGCCAGGTCCGGGGACTTTCCCTCTATGGTGGACATGACCTCCGTTTCGATGGAAGTTCCCACATGCTGAAGGATCCCGGCAACAACATCGAGATTGTCCTTCTCCTTGATCTTCTGCCCCTGTTTGCCGCGCTTTATTCGCGATGCCATGAATGACTCAACACGGCCGATCACTTCCGGCGACGGTGCAGAGGAAGTGGCCAGGAACAGGACCGTCTGCTGGCGGGTCTCCTCGGAGAGCATTTGCAGCACTTCGCCCGAGATTTCAACAGGCAGGTATCTCAATACAATAGCTATGACCCCTGGCTGTTCATTCATCAGCACCTCGGCTATTTCGTTGGGATCAACACCCCTGAAGCTGTTGAAGGCCTGTTCTCCGGAAGCCGTTCTTTCCTGGAGGATGGCCGCGGCGCGCTTCTCGCCTATGGCCTTAACGAGAAGCGCGTTGGCGGATTTTGAATCCCCGCGAAGGGCGCCGCCCATCTCGACGATTCCCCTCATGCAGAATTGAAGGGCTTTCTGCCTCTTGTCCCCCGCGACCACGCCGAGCAAGGCGATCTCCTCGGCCACCGCGTTCATGGTGTCTGGATCAAGCTGCTGCAGGATGGATGCCGCCGTTTCCTCGTTCAGGCTGGCCAGGAGAACGGCGACCGACTGCAATGGTGTCATTAATGTGTCAGGAACCGCTGCCATATAATCCGCTCTCCGTGTGTTGTTCCTTCAAAAGTCTCAAGAAGCCTTCGTGACATTGGTTATCCATGCCGCGATTGCCCGGGGATCCTGCTCGGCCAGGCTGTTGACGTAGTCCAGGCCCGACTCGATGGATTCAGTGATCGGCATACCATTCTCCCTGCCCCCGATTGCCGGCGCACCGGCCAGGGCGCCGACGGGAACGCCCACGTCCTCGGTTTCAACCGACAGGCGCGTAACGACCCTGCGGCTGCCGATAAAGATCATGAGAAGAATGACCACCGCCACGAGCCCCTTGCCCATATCCGGAAGGGAAATCGGCAGCGTCTGCAGGAATCCGAGCGCCGGCTCCTCGACGGGCGTCGGGAATTCCATTTCGACAACCTCGATTGAATCGGCGCGCTCGCCGCCCGTGGTGAGGCCGACGGCTTTTGTGATCATGTTTTCAATGGTCTTCATTTGTTCCGGAGTCCGCGCCTCATCGCCGCGTTTCGCCACGCATACGGAGACGGAAACACCGCGTATCCGCGCGCCGGACTGGACGAAGTGCTCGACGTCGGATGGCACCTTGTATTCGGTCTTGATGTTTTCCTGCTTCGTGTTGCTCATGGTAACCGCCGGCGGGGCGGATCCCGCTTCCCCAACCCTCACGACCGTCGTCGCGGGCGCGGCCATCTGTCCGGGCGCGCTCGAGCTCTGGGATGAAATCGTCTCGTTCACGACCACCCGGCCTTCTGCATCGTACTTTTCACTGCGTTTTTCAACCTTGCTGAAGTCCATATCCGCGGTGACCGAAACTATTGACTGACCGATTCCGAGCGCCTTATCGAGCATCCCCTGCGCCTTGTGCACGAGAATATTTTCGAAATTATGCTGCGCTTCAAGCTGGCTGTCCGCGGCCCCGAACTGACTGTCGGAAGGATCCTGAAATTTGGAGAGCAGGCGCCCGTTCTGATCGGTTATGGTTATGGCTGAGGGGGAAAGCCCGGAAACCGCGCTTCCCACGAACCTGGTTACGCTCGTCACCTGGGAGGGCGTGAGAGACCCGCCGCCGCTGACGTTCACCAGGATCGAGGCGCTCGCGCGCTTCTCGGCTTCGGAGGCAAACAACTTGTCCTTCGGGAGCACGAGGATCACGCGGGCAGAACTGATGCCCTGCATGGCGGAAATCGTGCGTTCGAGTTCGCCTTGCAAGGCGCGCTGATAATTGACCTTCTGGGCGAAATCGGTCAACCCGAACTTGGGCTGCTCGAACAGCTCGAAGCCGGTCCCGGTTCCTTTAAGGACGCCCTCGGAAGCCAGAAGCAGGCGACAGCTGTAAACATCGCCTGCCGGTACGTAAATGGAAGTGCCCGAATCCTTCAGTATGACCTTGATGTTCTGGTCCTCGATCTTCTCACGGGCCATGGCCGCATCTTCAAGCGTCATGCCGGAATAGAGAAGACGGTAACTCGGCCTGGAGCTCCAGTAAAGGAGTCCGCTTATCATGGCGATCGTTATGGCAAGCCCCAGGACGGTGCTGACTTTCTGGTTAACGCCGAAATGCCGCCATATCTCTGCCAGCTGCCCCCCTAACACTGATATGCTGCTTGCCATTTCTCAACCTCCCTCAATTGAAATTTCTGATTTCAGATTGTTAATATTTGAAAATCAAAAATAAAAAATAAAAAATACACTATGACTGTATCTTTATAATCTGCTGGTAAGCGTCAAGTAGCTTGTTCCGGACTTCCATCATCAGGTCAAAAGCGACTCCCGCTTCCTCGAGCTTGATCGTCACGTCGTGGATATCGGTGGTCTCGCCGGTAACGAGCCCTTCTATGGAGGCATCGGCGCTTTTCTGAAGGGTGTCCACCTGGCTGACGAGGCCTTTGAGTACATCTTTGAAGCTGACATCCGAGTCGTTCTTCTCCGGAACATTATTCTTTAGGTACGGGGCGATCTCACCGCCAGCGCCGTCTATTCTGAAATCAGTGTTAATCATGGCTATCTCCCTATCTGCAAGGCCTGCGCCGCCATGGATTTGGCGGCCTTGATTGCCGCCAGGTTGGCCTCGTACGCGCGAGTGGCATTCATCATGTCAATCATTTCCTCAATTGGCTCCACGTTGGGCATAAGCACATAGCCGTCGGCATCGGCATCCGGATGACCCGGCTTAAAGATCGTCTTAAGAGCGCTGTCGTCTTCTATTATGCTGTCCACCTTGACTCCGCCACGGCTCGAATCCGTTTCGGGCAACCCCATTGCCTGTTGCATCTTGGCGGCAAAAACTACCTCTTTTCTGCGGAATACTTTACCATCAACGCCACGGGTGGTGTTGGCATTGGCAACGTTGTTCGCAATAACCTCCATGCGGCGGTTTTGCGCGTCCAGCCCACTTGCGCTCACTCCAATTGCGGGAATCAATGATGTTTCGTATGGCATATTCGTCCTCGCCTATTACCCGGAATCAACCTCACAGGTTCCTTGAAGCATTTTTCCTGCCACAAACACATCGAAAACCGTCAAGCTCCCTTGATGGCTTTTTTCAATCTTGTGAATTTGTCAGATATAACTGTTGTCGCGGTATTGTACAGCAGGCTGTTCTGGAGAATCAGGCCGAGTTCAGCCTGGGTTGACACGTTATTGCCGTTTGCGGAGGCCGGAGACTTGGTATCCGTGTTGATTTGAAACTGGACATCATTGAATCCGCCTTCATTTTTCGAGTTTAACGCCTGATCAAGGGCCGATTTGAAATTGAGATCCTGCCTCTTGAACATGGGGGTTTCGGCATTCGCGAGGTTATTGGCAAGAACGCGATGTCTTGCAGTGCAACCGTCCATTATCGTGCGCAGCATCTGTATTGATGTATCCATGGCTAATGGATAAGGAAAGCACTTCACATGCCACCGGTATTCTCGTCCTGCTTGTACTGATTAAGCTTATTGC
This sequence comes from uncultured Verrucomicrobiota bacterium, assembly GCA_964458525.1. Lineage (GTDB taxonomy): Bacteria > Verrucomicrobiota > Kiritimatiellia > JAAZAB01 > JAAZAB01 > CAYWJE01. Next base: position 10,472 of record CAYWJE010000002.1, on the reverse strand, counting down.
GCAGGGTTCTCACGCTTATTCCGAGAATATCCGATGTTTTCTGCCTGTTTCCACCGGTGATTCCGAGGGCCTGCATTATGGCTTCACGCTCGATTTCGGCCAGGTTCAGGGTCTCCGGTTTTTGTGGCGGGGCCGGCACTGTCGCGATGGGGGTGGCGCCGCGAATTTCGGCGGGCAGGGCATCAGGCCCGAAAACGGGGCCCTTGCCCATGACGGTGAGCCGTTCGACCATGTTCTCGAGTTCACGCACGTTCCCGGGCCAGGGATAGGCGCAAAGGAGGCTCATCGCCTCTCCCGAGAACTTCAGTTCAGAAGCGTTTGCCGTCTTGCGCGCCCCGGATTTTGCGAGAAAGGCGTTGATGAGAATCGGGATATCTTCGATGCGTTCCCTCAGAGGCGGTGTGTTTATCGGCAGCACGTTGAGCCTGTAAAAGAGATCCTGCCGGAATTTTCCGGTCTCGACGTATTCCTTCAGGTTGCGGTTGGTGGTGGCTATGACGCGGCAGTCGGTCCTGATTGTGCGCGCGCCGCCAACGCGTTCGAATTCCTGCTCCTGTAGAACCCGCAGCAGCTTGGCCTGCAGCCCTATGTGCAGCTCGCTGATTTCGTCGAGAAGTAATGTGCCGCCGTTTGCCAGCTCGAACCGGCCGATCCGCTTTGATATGGCACTGGTGAAGGAGCCTTTTTCGTGGCCAAACATCTCGCTATCCATCAGCTCGTTCGGTACCGCGGCGCAGTTCATGCGAATAAAAGGGCCATCCTTCCTGCCGCTGAGCGCGTGGATGGCGAGGGCGACAAGCTCCTTACCTGTTCCGCTTTCGCCCGAAACAAGCACTGTGGCCGATGATGCGGCCACTTCCTGAATGGCTTCCATAAGGGCGCGGACGGGCGGCGACTGCCCGATGAACTGTCTGCCGCGGGGAAGCTGCCACCCCAGCTCTTCCTGGAGATATGCGTTGCGTGCCTGGATTCCTACGAACTCCCTGGCCCGCTTGATTATGATCTCAACCTGGTCGGGTGAGAACGGCTTCATGAGAAAGTCGTAGGCCCCGATTTTCATCGCATCAACTGCCTGCTCCACGGTCCCAAAGGCGGTGATCATCACCGGAAGCGCGTCATTCCCGCTTTCCTTGAGGAACTTCAGAAACTGCATCCCATCCATGCCCGGCATTTTCATGTCAATGAAGGCGATATCGAAGCTGCGCTCCTCGGCCAGGCTCTTGGCGTCGAGCCCGTTGGCGGCCTCGAACACCGAGAGCCCGTTGCGTTTCAGTGTTTCAATGATGAATTCCCTCATCAGCACGTCGTCGTCAACCACCAGCGCTGTTTCTATGCTCGATATCATGATGCCACCACCGTTCCGGGAAGAATTACCCTAAATACCGTTTTTCTGCCAGGCTCGCTGGCCACCTCTATTTCTCCGGCGTGCGACAGCACGATCTTGTGGCAGAGCGACAAACCCAGACCCGTTCCGCCCTGTTTGCGGGTGAAGAAGGGGTCAAACAGCCTTTGCCTGTCCGCCTTGCTTATCCCGCAGCCGTCGTCCTCGATTTCGAACATGGCGGTCTTTCCCCTCCTTGCAGCCGAGATGCGGACGTGTCCCCCGGCTGAGCATGCCTCAATGGCATTAAGGCCCAGGTTGATCATCACCTGCCGAAGCTGACGCTTGTCGCCGCGCAACGCGAAAGGCTGGACGAGCGCCTCAATTTCAAGGGCCACTCCCTGACCCGCCGAATTCCTGCCCAGCACGTCGCTCAAGTCGGAAATGAACCTGCCGGCGTCGAATTCCTCGCACGAGAGCGGCATCGGCCTGGCATAGGTGAGCAGGCTCGTGATGACGTAGTTGAGATTCTGCACGCCCTCCACGATCTTCGTGGCGAGGCGGGAGTGTTCGGGCATTGCTTCGAGGTCGCGCTTCAACAGGCTCGCAAAGCCCTCTATCGTTCCCAGGGGATTGCGGATCTCATGGGCCACACTGGCCGCCATTTCGCCGAGCGCGGCCATGCGTTTCTGGCAGGCTACCTTCTCCTCGAGCCTGCGCAGTTCCGTAACGTCCCTGAGCACCTCGATCGCCCCGAGCATGGGGCCCTGCGGCGAGCGGATGGGCGCCACGCTGGCGAGCACCACGATTTCCTCGCCATCGCCGCGCATGCTGCGCCGCTCCTGGTCAAGCAGGGACCTGCCGTCCTCGATGACCATTCTTATGAGGTCGGCGTTTCCCAGTCCGTTCGCAATTTCATCGTAGTTTCTGCCCACAATATCGAATTGCGGCAGACCGAGCAGGCTCTCGGCGGACGAATTGCATCTCTCGACTTTGAGGTTGTCATCCACCACCAGCACACTGTCCGTCATGCTGCCCAGGATGCACTGGAGACGCGTTGACATCTGCTGAAGCTCCCGCACCTTGTCGGACAGCGCCTGATTTTTCGAGCTGAGCTGCCTGTTCGATTCGGCGAGATTGCGCTTAAGCGCGTCATAGGAAGTTTGCAGGACGCCGCTCTGCGATTCAAATGTGTCGAACGCGCTCTTGATCTTCAAGATCACGTCGGCGATGTTCTCTGCTGTCGCTTGCTGCGTCATACTGTTTCTGCCTTTGAATATGCCCGCGCCGCACGCCGCGTTCGCTGCGCTGCGGCCGGAGCGGGAACGGAGCCGATGATATCCCTTGTTTCCCGCTCCATGATCATGGCTTTCTCGAGCAGTTCGCTGATTTCCAGAAGGAGCCGGGCGGCGTATTCCTTCGACTCGTTTGAGCCCATTGCGTCGGCCATTTTCAGCGGCACCTTTTGAAGGTGTGAAAGCATCTGCGTTATCGCTCTGTCGGCCACGGCCATCTGTTCGACATTCCCGCCAGCTTCGCCGGACTGTTCCGCCGCCGCACGCGCCACCGCCAGCGCCTTCCCGGCCTGCCGACAGCATTCCCTGCTCTTGACCATCGAGGCGAGGATCTTCTCTTCATCCTGGTATTGTTCAGACATCTGCATGCCGGATCTCCCGCGTTCTAAAGTTTTCCAACGGTCGTCTTCTGCGTCTCGATATTCCGCGCGCGTTCGATAAGGTCAAGGATATCCGCGCTTGGCTCCAACTTGTTGGCGAGCAGTACTCCGTTGTTCTTTTCCATCCTGGCGACGAACTCCGGAACACCTTTCTCTGCAAGTATCATGCTTCCAAGCCGGTAATTGAGGGTTGACAAGACTTCGGGGTCCAGCCCCCCGTTTTTGACGGCTTCGCCGAATACGCGCTGCATTCCGTCCACGTCCCGCAATCGCGCCAGCAGATCGAAGGCTTCCTGCCAGGCTGAGCGCGCTATCTCCGGGCGTGCCGACGGATCGAGGTCATTGAGCGCCGTCTCGATCCGGGCAACAGCCTCGCCGGTATCGCCCGAATCCTCCAGGTCCAGCAGCGCGAGCTGCACGGAGGCGCGCGCCCTGGTCTCCGGCGAGGATTCATCCTCCCCGATGAGCAGGAAGCGGCGCCTGGCCTCGGTCCTCTGGTCCTGCGAAAGCGCGAGATTTGCCCAGAGATACAGGGCTTCCGAGCGGAGCGGGCCCGGCGCGGTGTCCGAGCAGAGCTTGCGCAGTATCTGCCCGGCCTCGTGCCGGCGGTCCGGAAGCTTCATGAGACAGCGCGCGTTTCCGAGCATGGCCCGGAACGCCGCGGCATCGTCGGCTTGCTCGGGGTTATTTGTCTTCTGCACATAGTGCAGCAGCACAGCCTTGTTATACTGCTCCGCCGCAAGAGCGAAGAGTCCCGTATCTTCAAGTTCGCGAGCAACGAGGGTAAGCGCCGCGCCCGTGCGCGGGTCTTCCGGGCATTCGTTCACGGCTGTGACGGCCACATTCAGGATATCGGCCATCGCGGCGTGGCACCGGACATCAATGTCGATAAGCGCGAAAAGGGCATCACCCTGTTTCACCTCGAAGGGAAACCTGTTGAGATAGGTGAGAAGCCATTCGCGCGCATCGTCAAGATCGTTCAATTCGAGCTTGATGTTCACCAGCGCGAGCATAGCCGTGACAACCAGGTCGTTTCTCGTGTCGAGAGTGACGACTCTCTCAAAATAATCCGTGGCCTGTTCATACCGTCCGAGGGACGTGGCAAGCTCCCCGGCCTTGCAAAGCAGCTCCGACAAGGTGCTCTTCGCGGTCGGTAGCCTGGAATAGTTTTCGATCATCTTCAGCGCCTGCTCCAGGCGTCCCTGCAGAATAGCCTCGTCCACAACCGCGATGAATTCATTCTCCGCTGCCGTTCCCCACGGGAACTGAAGAAGAAAGGTCGAGATCATCTCCTCGGCTTCCGGCATGCGGCCGAGCTTTCGCGCTGTTTTCGTCATCATGAGCAGAGTGTCGGCCTGGTGAATGACCGGTTCGAGGCGCAAAAAATCGCCGAAGGCGATTCGCGCGCGCTCATACAAACCCTCGTGGAAATAGAGACGCCCTGTCCTGAAAAACGCTTCGGCGGCCAGAAGCGCCGGGCCGGATTCGGCCATGTCCTGGAATTGCAGAAGAGTCTGCTCAAGAAGCGCCGCGCGAAGCGCTTTGTCCGCGTCCGCCGCGTCCTTGAGCGGATTGGATTCTGAAGCCAAGCGCGATTTATCCTCCTTCCACTCATCGAACCAGTTGTTCCGCAGGAGAACCTGTTCGTTGCCCATGGTCTCGCGCAGCGTGAACTCGTTATGCCAGAGCGGATTGTTTCGCAGGGGACCGGCCTGGGCTAGCAGCTGTTGCAATTCAGTCCAGGTTCCCTTCTCCAGGCAGAGGTCAATCTGAAGCAACAGGATGCGGCTTCTCTCGTCGTTGTCCGTGATCAGCTCTAAAGCTTTTTTGCAGGCATCCTGTAATCCGTTGAAATCCTTCATCAGGTAGTTGGCGGCAATCAGGGCCTTGTACGCGCGTATGCAATTTTCGGGCCTGGTTTCCACGTCGAGCACGGCCCAGAGATACTGCCTGGCCGCGATCGCGTGGTGAGTGGGGTCCTGCCGGGCACGGGCGAGAACATATTCGCCCATTACAAGAGATGCCTCGTTCCGGGTGTCGGGCTCACGCGCGTTATCAAACGCGAGTCGCAGATATCTGAATGCGCGGTTCAGTTCGGCGACGTTTGTCGTGTCCTCATTGATGCTCTTTGCCTGTTCAATGCATTTCTTCGCGAAAGTCTCGTGCCTGTTCTCGTATTGTTGACGCAAATCCAGGTAGACGGGTCTGAAAAATACGGCCAGGAGGATCGTGGCCACGGCAAATGTCGCAGTCGCCGCAGTTATCACCGTATAGATTATGCCGGCCTTGCCGCCGGCCTGCGAGAGGGCGGCCTGCTTTGCGAGCCGCCATCTCTGCCACTTCTCCAGCAGGGAGCCGCCTGATCCGGAAGTCTCCGCGGACGGATCCGATCCGGGTTTTTCAGCCTGGACTTCTTCAGCCATTACCGCTTCCTTTGTAACTGCTGTTCGAAATTCGATGGCCGCACAGGCTGTGCGGCCCTACCGGGGGTTCGATATGGTAGGGCGGGACAGCCCTGTCCCGCCGATCTGTTCACCTGACGATTCAAGTATTCACCTTTCCCTTTATCACGCTTTCCAGCACCGCGCTGCGCTCCATGTTGGAGAAAAGTCTTCTTCCAAGGAACCCGAGCGCCTGCACATCGCTAAAAATATCAAGCTTCCGGTCAACCCGCAGGTCGGATAGCTGCCGGCGTAGAGGCGCGGAAACCCCGGCCAGACAGAACCTGCCGCCGCGATCCGCGTACCGCTCCGCGATTCGAGTGAGCGCTGAAATCGCGATGTCATTAAGATGCTTCACGTTTTTCATGTCCATTGCCACCCAGTCCTCGCCGCCGCTCGCGCATTCCATATCCTCGAGCGATCCGTTTTCCGGTGCGCCGGGAAACTTGAAAACAGTGAACTTCCCGATCGTCCGGCATTCTTTATCTGCCTGGCTTCCGCCGGCCGGCACAGGGGCTCCCGGACGGACCTCGCCGCGCGCCTTTTCGATCTCGTTCCTCAACGCCGACAGGTCGAGCGGCTTGTTCAGCGCAGCTCGTATACCGAGCTTTGCGCGCTGCTCGTCCGAAATATTTTCCGTCTCGGCGGTCAGGCAGATCACAGGATCATTGCGTCCTCCCTCGCGCATTTCACGAATAACATCGGTCCCAAGTCCGTCGGGCAGCCTGTAATCCATGATCACGAGATCGAACCTGCCCGACTCCCAATGCTCAACGGCTTCACGGCAGCTGGAAGCTTCGCTGACGAGACAACCCATATCCTCCAGGCACACGCGAACGGTCAGCAGCGCGAGGGGGTTATCCTCCGCCACGAGAACAGTTATACTCGTGTCTTTTTCAGAACTCATAGCGGCCGCTCGCCGGGAAACGTGGTATTATCAGCATCTGCCCAGGAACAAGCGCGTCAAGGTCTTCAACATGGTCCCGGTTAGCCTGCCTTATATACTGTTCCTTGGATGCATCGTTGTAGATGAGGGGATTGGCGGCAATAGACCCGCACGTGTCGTTTGCCTTGACTTCGTAGTACTCGAAATCACCCAGCCTGAGCAGATCAAGGGTCTTCTTGTGCGTATCGAGCTTACCTTCCAGTTTCAGGATCTGATCCGCCAGCAGCAACTTCTTCTCCTTCACCGTTTTCACCAGATCATTCTGCCGCTCGATAAAACCTATCGCCTCGGCGAGCATTCCCAGCAGCTCATTTATCTTCTCATCCCTTTTGCCTATTTCGATTCGCAGGCTGTTGTTCTCAAACTTCTTCCTTTCCAGTTCCTGCAGTTTTCCCATTCCGGCCAAACTGCCGCCATGAGAAGACTCTTCTGACAAGTCTTTGTGAATTGAATTCCTGATGGAGTTCACTCGATTTGTGAAAGCCTTGTATTCCCCGTCTTCAGTGTCCAGTTGAGTGGCAGCAGGTGTCTTGACGGATATTACAACATCTTTTCGCGGTTCCGTGGCGACAAGAGGTTCCGACTCGATCGAAACGGCCGGGGTGGCTGGGGGTTTGTTCGTCTTTGCGGGATATGCGCCTGTATCTGTCTTTTCGTCTTTCTCCGGATCATAGACATCAGCCGGAAGTTCATGCGGCGCATCGTCAATCAACTGCGCCATACATGAATCCCAACGGAAAAGAAGAACGAAAACACACGCAATCAAGAAAAAGAGGAAACGTAATTTCAGTATTGAGCTCATACCTTACCGGATGGAAGCAGTGCGCGTGCCACGCGCGGCGTGAGGGTGTAAAAGGCTTATTACTAAGCACTTGTACCTGAAAAGTCCAATCCCGAGCATTCTTCAACATGTAGCGAAAACCAGCAGGCTCTACACCTTTATCCCGTACTCCTCTATCTTCTTATATAGAGTGGTGCGGTGAATATTGAGAATCTCCGCAGCCTTATTCTTATTGCCTTCGGCGGCTTTCAGGACGGAGGTTATCAACCGCTTCTCGCATTCCGCGAGGCTCATGGGCTCAATCTCATTGGTGATATTGGTAGTAACAGTGTCATGATCCGTAACCGGTTCGGAAACCCGCGATTTTCCGTCGGGCAGGCCAAGCCACTGCGCATCAATTTGATCGCCGGCGGCCAGGATGATACTGCGCTCTATGGCATTGCGCAGTTCACGGACATTTCCCGGCCATGAGTAGTTCATCATTGCATCCATAGCCGCGGCGGTAAAGCCCTTGAACGAACGGTTCATTTCCTTGCCGAGAACGCGCAGGTAGTGCTCCGAGAGCGGAGAGATGCTGCTCTTGTGCTCGCGAAGCGGAGGGAGCTCTATTGGAACAACGGAAAGCCGATAATACAGGTCCTCGCGGAATGTTCCGTCCTTGACGGCCTTCTGAAGATCACGATTTGTCGCGGCAATTATGCGCACGTCCACTTTCGTGGTGCGCGGACTTCCAAGCCGGCGAAATTCTTTATCCTCGATGACCTTTAGAAGCTTGCTCTGCAGGTTCACGTCCATATCGCCGATTTCATCAAGGAACACCGTGCCGCCGTCCGCGACTTCCAGCAGACCCGATTTCCGGTTCTTCGCGTCGGTGAAGGCGCCCTTTTCATATCCGAAGATCTCGCTTTCTATTAACTGGGCGGGGATGGCGGAGCAATTGATGTCAACGAAAGGTTTGTCGGCCCGGTTGCTCAAGCGGTGAATCGCCTTCGCCAGCATGCCCTTGCCGGTGCCGCTCTCGCCGAGTATCAGAAGTGATGTGTTGTCGGAGAAGCTCGCCACGCGCTGGGCTTTTTCGAATATGTCCTTCAGGGCATCGGTTCCAATCATGTTGTCGAACTGCCATACCTCCTGGTTCAGTGTTGAGGTCATCCGGCTGAGGGACTGAACACGCTTCGCGAGCGCCACGTTTTCGGCCACGTTCCTGACGATCTTGTCTATATGCTCATCTTCGTACGGCTTGGAGAGATAATCGTAGGCGCCTAGTTTGATGGCGTTTACGGCATCCTCAAGGTTGGCAAAGGCGGTTATCAGCACGAATACGCAGTCCGAGTCGGATTTCCTGTGTCTCGACAGGAAATCCAGGCCTTTCCCGTCGGGCAAGTGCATATCGAGCAGCACGAGGTCGAATTCCTGTTTCCCAATCATCTCGTCCGCGGCGGCGAGGCAATTGGACGATTGCACGCCGTGCCCCTTGCGCGTCAACACGTCGCAAAGGGCTTTTCTCTGAAGATCGTCATCTTCTATCAGCAGTATTTCCAGTTCGGTCATATATATTGCTCCTTAAAACATTCACCGTATGGCGGAGGAGTCCGCTCCCGGCGCCGCCAGCTCGATTGCAAACCCGCCGCCCGCGTTTTCGTATGCCGAGGCCGTGCCGCCCACTGCCTCCATCATTCGCCGCGCTATGGTCAGCCCGATTCCGATATGGCTGCTGCGGGTTGTGAAAAAAGCCTGGAAGATATTCCCGATATCCCCGGCTGGCACGCCCGGGCCGCGGTCCTCGACGCGAAACAAGACGAACCCTTCACGCTGGCCGCAGGAAATAAGCGCCTCCTTGCGGACATCCGCCTCTATTGCATTCACTGCGGCCTCGCGCAGCGCGGCAAGAATCGCATCGGAGCCCCGCACGATAATGCCGAGACTCGCATCATCCACGTTCAAGGATATCGCGGCCGTGGGAAAATCCTTGCGAACGCCAGCCGTGAGTTTTTCAAGAATCGCTCCGGCCGCCTCACCGCCGCCAAGCTGGACCGGGTCGAATATGAGATTCATTCTTTTTGTGATCAGGTCAAGGCGGTTGCATTCATTCGCGATCAGTGGAAAATATTCCATTGAGCGGGACGGAAGAAAGTTCTCGCATTCGGAAGACAGGATTGACATTGCCGTTTTGATTCCAGACGCGAAATTGCGAAGGGTGTGCCGCAGGACGGAATTCATTCGCGCGAGGTCCTTTTCGTCCATGTTCAAGGCGATGTCTCCTTTGCCGGCGTATCCGGCGCGGCCGCTTCCGGCTCAACTGTCTCCATAACAGGGGTTTCCAAAGGTTCGGTCTCGGCTCTTGCCTCTACGGGCGGCGTTTCTTCTTCCGGCACTGCGGGTTCAGGCGCCTCTTCGGCTGCGGGCTGCTCTTCCGGCGCCGTCGCATTCTCATCCGCGGTGCTGTCGTCCGTCGGCTCCTGTTGAGGCGGCTGTTCTTCGGCGGGCGGTTCGGAACCCGCCGTTTCACCATTGTCCTCCGTACCTTTATTGTCCAGGCGAAGCATGGCGTCGTCGCGCTCCTTTGTGATCTTTAGAAGCTGTTCCTGCATGGCCGAGACGGTCGCGCCAAGCTCCTCGTTTTCTTTCGACAACCTGGTGGCTTCGGCGCCATCCAGAAAACCGTCGTCCTTCCCGGACGATGGATGAAGCACTCCAGACTTCCACAGAGCAGCGCACGCGAGCGCCGCGACGGCGATGAAGGCCGTGAAAATCAGGGTGTCGGAGCCAACATCGGTATTAACCATGTAACCCTGGACAAATGCAATAATCCCGATAGCGGCCGACAGCACACCGACAAGCAGGCCGCATGATACCGAAGCAAGCAGAACATAGCCGGCAAAGGCGCTGACGGCCGGAAGCATCGCGCCCCCGACATTGGAGAAGAGGGAAAGCATCAAGTACAGGTCCGCCATCGCGAAGAGCGCGCAGCGCAGTTTGAGCGTTCTCCCGACCGCTACCACGAGAGCCTCTATCAGGAAACTGCCGGCGAACCAGGCGAGGACAATGACGAAGTAGAAGAATAACTCGGCCGACTCTGCCCCCACGATGAACAGGAAGAGCAGCGCGGCGAGCATTCCGATAAAAGTTATAGCCCGCAAGGCCACGAACCTCGCGAGGTTCACTTCCCATTCGGAATAAACAAGCCTTGCCCGCACGGCGCCCCGCGCGGGTTTTGAATTCTCAGTCATGGTGTACGTCTTTCAAAAAGAAAGTTATGCCTTCCAATTAAAACATACGTAATGTATATTTATCTAATTATGTGTGGA
>CAYWJE010000001.1:0-48520 GCA_964458525.1 uncultured Verrucomicrobiota bacterium | reverse complement strand
GAAGTTAATATGAGCAGTTCAGCCGCGAGAGCGGATGAACTGCTCCTTATAGGTTCACTGGCTGACTGCGGCTTTCCTGTATGCATCAACTCCGAACTCCATGGGCGGCGATCCGGACTCGTGCGCGCCGATGTCAGGCGCCTTGCCTGAGAAATTGTCATTGAAATTCGGCAGCCGCACGGCTGCGCCGCGGCCGGGGCTGGACTCCGCTAGTGTGAATCGGCAGGATGCTGCGACTGGTTCAGAGACCACCGGCGATTCGTACACCGGAACACCTTTTATCCCGTGGCTCTCGTTTCCATCTGGAATGATGAGAAGTCCGCTGTAGAGATCATAATCGTAATCGCCCTGACCGCTACCCGGGAACTCCTTGATGGAATAGCGATTTTCCGGCTCAGAATCGTTGACGTGCAGAATGTTGTTCCGGCTCAGCACGTTCAGCATCGGGCACCAGCCGAGAAGCAGCGTGGCGCCGCGGGTATGGGTCGTTCCCGGCAGCGGCGGCGGTTGAAGCGTTATGTTGTGGAAGACATATATCTTTCCGCCGCCCTTTCTGTTGCTCGTCTTGAGAAACCCCCCGTGGAAGGGCGGCTTCAGGCTGCCGCGTGCCACGCCCGACACGTTTCGCCATACGTAGAGCGGACCGATCGAGGTGGTCGCGCAGGCGATGGCGACATACGTGGTGTCAAGGAAATTGCCCCATATTCGTACGTTGCAGTTCGCGCCCTCCGATTCGATTGCATCATCCCAGCAGTTGCGGATTATGTTCCCGTAGATATCCGTGTCGCGGTTCGGGAACCCGCGCTCACTGTAGTTATGCCACCCGCCCATTCCGTCATTAAAACAATGCTCTTCATCCGAGAAAATCTCGTTGAAGCGGATGACGTGGTTGCCCTCGCTGGCGCCCAGAACTATGCCCTGCGGACCCTCCGGGTGTGTGCTCGACCTGCCGGGGCGCGGCTTCTCCGCCCAGCTGTTGGCGTCTGAACGGGGATGATGTATCCTGTTCCGCTGTATGATTGCTCTCTCAACCGCGCAATGCGCTGAATAGAGCTTGTTCTCGTTGCCGGCGGCAAAAATACCCGCATCCATCTCAAAGCCGTAGCCGTCCTTCGATATGCGTCCCCAGCCGCTTATGTCGCACTCCTCGATAACAACATCATGCACATCTCTTGCAAGCAGAATGCCGTGCACGGCGGGACTTTTCAGCGTAAGCCCGCGAACGATCACATAGGAAGCACGCACTTCAACGCATTGCCTGAGCTTGTCGGCGCCTTCTATGACTGCGGCCTTTCCTTCAATCGGAGCGTAGAGGATATAGCCGTCCGGCGTTCCGCCTTTGGTTATCACAAGTGGCACGGATGACATCTCGTCCACCCGTACGGTTTCAGAGATTGGGAAATCTTCGCTCCATGTCGCGGCCCGGATGTTTGTCTTAACTCCGGATCCGGCGAGAGCCAGTTCGATCTCGTATGTTGTTCCCGGGTTCAAGTGAACGAGCGAGCCACGGTATTCTCTGTCTCGTGAGTCAAACCAGAGCGGAAATCCCTCTTTCCACTCGGCTGCGTCCGACGGACGATATTTTGGCATGCACGTGACATTCTCACCGCCGCCTTCAGGAGTCCAGTAAAGGCCAATACATTCAAAAGTGGAGACAGCTCGCGCCGGCTTCGCCTTGAACAGCTCCTTCGGCTTGATATCCGGAACAGGTTCCTTCTTTTCTTCTAGCCAGTTGTCAGTCTCAATTTCAATTCCGCTATCCTGCATGAGCCAACCCTCCAGTGCTTTCGTTTGAGCCGACGCCGCAAGTACGCAGGCGCCGGCCAGTACCGTTGATAGATATGCTGTTTTCATAAACCTGCTTCTTGGCATTTGTTTCCGCAATCCCGTCACCATATGTGAAGGAATGTGCCGGCGGGCGGAGGAATGGCCTCGTAAACGCCGTTCGACACCCAGATGGTCACGGGCGAGCTGGACGAGGGATCGGACGCGTCAATCGCACCCTGGATGCTGTTGGTTGGATCCTCCCAACCGGATCCATAGCCTGTCCCGTTGGTTGTCACAAACCAGTCTGCGGCCGATGCTCCCAGCACGGTCGCCAAGATCAATGCGAACGTTTCAGACAAAACCATACATCTTTGTTTCATGAACCAACTTCCCTATCGGTGTCTTGTCGGATTATCCTGAATCCGTGACGGGTTTTTGTTAAAACAATAAAGGCATTATAGCACGAGACATTCCAACTGAGCCGCGAATTCCTCGCGCAGAAGCCCGTTTTCGCCCGCTGGCACATCCCAGGTTATGACACCGCCCCTGGATATGACCTCTGAGGTGTAACCTTTTACCATATTGTTACAGAAACGAAGCTCGCCCCCGCCCCAGCTTGTTCCCAATCGGCACAATGAATGCCATTGCACTCCGGAGACTTTTGGCCCGGCACACAGGTTCAAGCACTTGCCGGGATCGTGGCCTGCGGTGAAATCCTCCAGTGGTGTCGCCGAATGCAGGGGGAAGTGACCTCCGCCCGGGTTGAACCCGACAATGCCATCCTGATTGCCCGCCTTCAACGCCCTTATGAAGCTTTGCCAGTTGGGTTCATCCTGGAAATCATACATCAGATCAGCATGATAACAGCCGTCAATCCACCACCCTGCAACTTTTCTACCCCATCGAAGCGACCATTCTGTGATAACGGCCTCCCAATGCCGCTGAAACCGGCTCAGTCGGGAGTCCACGCCCTCCACCGGCTTGATATCACCCGCCTTCAGTCCGCACCAAAGCGGATCGCGGTTCGGCCAGGCCGGCGCGAACTCCAATTTTTCAACAGCCAGCGGGTCAAAAATTGGAGCATTTGATGGTAGGTACGCCATCAGCTTTATATTCCTTGCCGCCAGCGCCCGCGAAAGGTCCGCCACCAGGTCGCGCCGCGAGCAGCGGCTCGGCTGTCGCCCCACTATTCTGTCGTAGGTTTCGTTGGGGGCCAGGTAGAACCCGGTATTCTGGCCCAGCGTGATAATCAGGTACCCGGCTCCCGCCTTTTCAAGCTGTCGCGCAAGTCCGTCCACATCAAACGCATTTATCAGCGAATTCCATTTTTCAACGCTCATATCGGGCTTGTCGCAGGAGCCAGCCGGCTCAGCGAGGTAATGCACCATCACGCCCCAGCCGCACTGCCGGAACCAATTGATATCGCTTGTGGTCATCTTATGTCGAGCCTCTAGTAAATACTTATGATTGACCTCGGCTGCTTCCATGTTCTGGACGCCCGCGCGGTTCTTCCGTAGGCGCCCATGTTGATCCTGTTCCCGTTCGGCCTGGTTTCGTCGCCAACTGCGTCCTCCGGATCACCCGCGTCAATGCACGGGCTGATATCGTCATCTTCCACCCATTCCTGGACTGCGTTGTCCCAGCGTCCGCCGCGACTGCGCAAATGAACGTCCCCTGTCGCCGCAAATAGCGGATCGTTTGTGATGTTCCTTTCATTCCATTCAACTGATGCGGTTCCCTCTGTCACAATATACGGCTCGTTGGTTCCCGTAAAACACGAATATGCGGCCTTCATAACGGCATCTGTAATAAGAATCTCCTCTCCTGACACGCCAAGGTCAGCAGCAGCGCGGCTGTAAGTGTCCGATACATACCGTTCGTCTTCATATTTGGTAAGCACTCAGGAGTCAGTCCGGCCTCTGATGGCATACCGTCAGATTTTTCCGTGCATTTGAATATACCAGCGGACGGCAGAATGCTTGCCAAGCGTTTTGCATAGCCGTCCTTCCCGCCCCGTATTTGGTGGGAGGGTCGGCACCCGCCTGTAGCGCCTGTGCGTAAGCACTGCCCGCCCTGCCATTCTCATTGATGGTAGGGCCGTACAGCCTGTGCGGCCGTCAAACACACGCCGAGTATATTACCAGGAGTCAGTAGTCAGAATGCGAAATGGCCCAAAAACCATCCGGTTCTGACTCCTTGATTTGTTACCTTCCTCCTTCGCGAAGGCAGGCATGTGTTTTGCTTTTTCTGTCAGTCCCGCAAAACCGTGGCGCGAATGCTCGTCACCACATCAGTATTGTGCCTCTTGGCCTCCAGAAACGCTTTGGGTCGGAGGTCCTGTTTTCATCCCAGCCGTCGTACGATCCGCCGGGCCATACGGCACTCAGAAGCAGCCAATACTCATCATAGGCATCCCTGTTTCCATCGCCGGTGAAATCGAGTTCCAGCTTCGCCCCTCCCGGCGGGCACATTGGGAGGTTGACGAGTTTGATTCCGCCTATTGTCAGAACGTCATCATTGCGGAAGTCCGCAGTCACATGCATTATTAATGTTCGTCCGTCTCCCGAATAGGTAACGACGGAACTCACCTTGCCGGCGGCTCCGCCTCCGAAGGCGGGAGTAGTCACCGAAATATTGAACCGGCACTCCCAGTTCGCAGGCACATCTATGCGGATCGTGTCGCCGGCGGTGATGACCAGCGGGGTGCCCTCGTCAAGGACCGAGACGGTCATTGTCTGTAACGGCGCCTCGGTGTCCGACCAGTTCAGTG
Source organism: uncultured Verrucomicrobiota bacterium (assembly GCA_964458525.1). Classification (GTDB taxonomy): domain Bacteria; phylum Verrucomicrobiota; class Kiritimatiellia; order JAAZAB01; family JAAZAB01; genus CAYWJE01. Next base: position 43,983 of record CAYWJE010000001.1, on the reverse strand, counting down.
TCTGATCGCTTCCCGAGGATAGAGAAACGGAACCTCCGCCAAGCCCCATTGAGTTGGTGCTCATGCTCTCATCCCATCCGTCATACGACCCGCCGCGGAAACAAACGAAGTTTGTGCTCCAGCTTTGCGCCCGGGCCGGAGTGGACATGATGCCCAGGGCAATCGGTATCATTAATAGCCATCGTAAGTTCATAAAATACCTTTTGCACAACACGGAACGAAATTCCAAATCCGCGTTCCCTGCCCGCCGGCTAGTCATCGTTTGCTCCACCGTCAAGGTCCCGCCCCGACCGGCGCCGTGCGCACATGCCGCGCGCCGGGCAGGCAGCCCTTGTTGTTGGAATGTAAACGATTCGGCTGAACGGCGTTCGCGTAGACCCTGTTCGATGTGTGCAGTCCCCACGTGCTTGCATAATACCATCGCCCGCCGCGCATTCCGGTGCCGTAGGCGGTGGATCCCGGCCAGCCTGACACACTCGCGTCGCCATAGCTATCCAGCACGCCGTCGCCGTGCAATCCTGTATAGGATCGGCCTTCCGTCCGCGACACCGAGATGATGCGTTCGTTGACATTGCCGGTCAGTTCCATTATCCCCCAGTACGAGCCTCCTGATTGCTCCCGCGAGGAAGCTGCCGTCGCGTATAGCCCCGCCCGTCTTGGCCCGCTCAATGAGATGTCATGATAGCAATTGGCCCCCACCGGAGTCTTAACGGTGGCGTAGCCTGTGCCATCGTCGTTCTGGCTCGCCAGGACAACGATATTCGTGCTGCCCCACGCGTATTCGCACTGAACCGGGGGCAGCGGGCCCCTGCACGCTTTTTCGAATTCAAGCTCGGTCATGGGCCGCAGACCGGCCCAGTCCGCATAAGCCGCGATATCTCCCCAGCCGAAGTTGCCGCATACCCGGTTCCCGGCATCATCGGGCTCATTTAATATCTCGTTCGAATTGCCGTCGCAGCCGAAGGTTATCACTGCCGACGGATCGGGGACAACGGAAGGACAGCGTATGCCAATGCGTTGGCCAATTACGGTCCAATCACTATCCTCGTATGCTTTCATGACGAAGGCATCGGAGATCTGGGTCTGCGTCCGTCTGATCTGCTGGTCGCGGGTGAGCGTGTTGAGAAAATCGCGGTACTGGCCCTGTGTGACCTCGTACTTCATGCAGTAGAAGGCGGCATATCCCTTGGGAAAAGCGTTGGAGAGGACACCTGCCCCGCCGATCGTGCTATTCCCGCTGCTCGATGTCCCCCACAGCTCGCCGGGATTGTTGCCGATGGTTATCGCGTCCTCCGATGTAACGAGAAATGGAAAACTAGTGGGTGTGCCGGCAGTCCACGCTCCGTCGGTGAACGAGCCGACCACCTTGTTTGTCTCCGCGCCGCAGCCGAGATAGAACTGTCCTTCAACGACATACACCATCTCGAAAGCGCAGGCCTTCACCCACGCCCGCGCCGTCTGTGGCAGACTGTTGGAGGAAAAATTCCACAACACCGACACGCCCGAAGAATCCAGCGTTCCATCACCTTCATTCTTACGCCGTACGAACACACCGACTTTGTCCTCCGGCACGATGAAATCCAGCTCCGTCCCCGAGTCAACCGAGTAGCCGGAGGGATTTATCACCGCATCGGCCTCGAGTATTGCATGATTCCATACGTCGCTTCCGTCCTCCTTGATCTTAAAGAAGACCCACGCGGCGTCATGGTTGACGTTCGTGTAGCGCCAGGAGTTTTCCCATGAAATATCGAAATGAATCCAGGCCGTGGTGGTGTCGCGCACGGTTATCGTAACGTTTGTGACGGACAAATTGTTTGCGCGCGCGCCGCAAGCCGCGAGGCTCACTGCCGCGGCAAGAACCATTCTCATCAATGATTTCATATCACATCCCTCAAGGCCCGACTCCGGCGGGCGCGTTTCGTCCTCCGCGTCCGCCGTTCTTCCTTCCCGCGTCATTCGAACTTGGCCCCCGTAGAGAGTAGGTCGAGGCTGCCATCTGGCGGCTGGACACTCTGAGCGCCATGTAAATATACTCTTGGTACACGCCTCTATAGCCGGAGCCCACCGCGTTGGCGCCGGGCCAGCCGTCAACATCCGCGTTTCCGTCCTCGCCCAGGCTCCCGTCGCCGTGCAGTCCTGTGTAGGCCCGACCCGTCGCATTCCCCGCGGACACAAACCGCTCACTGACGTTCCCGCTCATCTCCATGATGCCCCAATAGGTGGCGCCCGCCTTCTCGCGAGTGGAATTTGGCGTCGCAAAAATTCCTGCGCGGGTGGGGCCAACGCCGTCAACGATGCTGTAGAACGAGTTGGCGTTTTCCGGCGAAGCGGTCGAATAGCCTGTGCCGTCATCGGCTTCAGTAGCCAGATTGAAGATGACCGTGCTGCCCCAGGCGTACTCTTCCGGCACGGGCTGTAACGGCCCGCGGCATGCCTTTTCATATTCAAGCTCGGTCATGGGCCGCAGGCCGGCCCAGTCCAGGTAGGCGGCCAGGTCCGCCCAGGAGACATGCGTAGCGGCCCTGTCCATAGAATCGTCAACTTCGTTGAAGATGCCGTTTACGTTGCCGTCGCACCCGAAGACTATCGGGGACGGAGGGTCGGGAATAACCGAGGGACACCGGATGCCCGACTTGAAATAAAGAGTGGTTCTGTCGGTTAATGCAAAAAAATCAGGCGTTTGACTGGCGGTGCGCGCGATCTGCTGGTCGCGGGTGAGCGTGTTGAGAAAATCCCTGTACTGCGCCTGTGTGATCTCATACTTCATGCAGTAGAAGGCGGCATATCCCTTGGGAAAAGCGTTGGAGAGAACGCCGACCCCGCCGATTGTGCTGCCCCCGCTGCTCGATGTCCCCCACAGCTCGTTGGGATTATTGGCGATGGTTATCGCGTTCTCCGATGTGACCAGATACGGAATGCTCGTGAGAGTCCCGCTGATCCACGCGCCGTCGGTGAATGAGCCGATCTCCATATTGGTCTGGCCGCCTGATCCTAGATAAAACGCGCCCTCGTCAACATACACCATTTCAATGCCGCATGCTTGTATGAACACCTGTGATGTCCTGGGAATATCATTCGAGGCGAATTTCCACAACGCCTTCACATTATAGGAACCAACATTGCCAACGCCATGCGCCCTGCGGCGCAGAAATACTCCAGTCCTTTCCTCCGGCACGATGAAATCCAGCTCCGTTCCCGAACCGACTGAGTAGCCGCTCGGGTTCAGCGCCGCATCGGCCTCGAGATAGGCGTGATTCCAGACGTCGCTTCCCTCGGCCCTGACCTTGAAGAAGACCCACGCGGCATCATGGTTGACGTTCGTATAGCGCCAGGAGTTCTCCCATGAAATATCGAAACGCACAAAAGCGTTGCTGTCATCGCATATGCTCAACGTGACGTTCGTGATCGTCAAGTTGTTCGCGTGCGCCGTTCGCGTAAAGGCAGATAGCGCTTCGACAATCAACAGAAAAGTAATAGCCCTGTATCCCGTTCTCATAAGGTTCTCAGGAATTGATCCAACCATTTCCCCGGCTCGGGATGTGAAATAAAATCAGCCGCACCGAACCTCATTCCGTTCAACTTGTGCGTACATGTATGCATACACAATCACAGACTTCGTTTTTCTCAAAATCGACTATTACCTGAATTGGTGACGAGGTTTTATGAAACAGGCTCTCTTAAACAGCTGCTATTTGCCTGTCATCTTTGCTATTTCGCGGGGACTGTAGCCCATCTGTTTCCATGTTTCGGCGGTATGTCCGTTGTTCTTCCATGTTTTGATGGCGCGCTTCAGCGCCCGCGGATCAGGATCGCGGAAACCGTCAATGCTGCTCGGCGGCTGGCCGGGCCTGCGGCGGTCGGGATCGGGTGACCAGTCGTCCCCCGCATATTTCCTCTGCTGGTCTTTCTTCCTGAAATCGGGAATGACAAACGTGTTCGAGTCGTCCAGCGCCGAGCGCCACGCCTGGATTCCGACGATCGACATCGCGACGCCCCGGTACACATCGAGGAACGGGGGGGTGTCGGTCCTGATTCCCTGTCCGAAGTGGTACATCATCCAGAAATCGCCGCCCCCGTGCCCGCTTCCGCGCGCCGCCGCTTCAGTCTGCGCGTCGAGCTTCGGCAAGTTTGGGGTGTAGCTGAGGCTCTTCGGGTGAACCAGTTTCTCGTGGTACTGCTCGCGTATGATATTGATTTGTCCTCCGGAATCGGTCATCGCGCCGCGGGAGCAATGGATGCGGGTAGGTCCGCCGTGCCCGCGAAGACTGACCTGAAGCAGTTTGACCACCGCTCCGTTGTCCATCCGCAGCGCTATCATTGATGCTGCATCGCTTATTCTGGGGCGGATGGCCGCAACAGGATCATCTGGCGCCTGGCGGATTATGAAGGCATTAACCTTTACCGGGCGGACATCGGTGATATACATGATCGGGGAAAGAGCATGCGTGCAGTAATACGTAGCGGGATTCCAGTTTCGCCAGTGGCGTAGGCCGGGGCTGATCGAGTTGCCGGAATCGGCAGCCATCGAGTGAACATATTCCCCCTCGCCGTACATGAACCTACCGAGGTCGCCGGTCTGGAAGACGCGGCGCATCTCCTGGCGGGCGGGTGTGAAAGCGTAGTTTTCGGCGAACATATAGACCTTGCCGGTCTTCTCGACCGCGCGCACGAGCTCCACTCCCTCGCCGAGCGTGTGGCACGCTGCGCACTCACTCATCACGTGCTTACCGGCCTTAAGCGCCTTGACGGCGTAAGGCGCATGCTGGTGGAAATAGTTCGCGAGAACGACCGCGTCAAGATCGTGCTCCAGGAACTTGTCGAAATCCGTGTACCCGGCTATTCCGCGCGACTTGGCTAGATTCATCACGGCCTCCTCGCGCTGGTCGCAGATGGCTACTAGCTCGAAGCCCGCGGCCTTGGCAGCGTCGCCCATGAATGTTTGACCGCGACCTATTCCAAGAACGCCATATTTGATCGGTTTGTTTCCCATCTTACTTTTTGGTGCCATTGCCTGTTCCCCTTCCAGTTGTAGTTGTCGAGCTGTGCCGCGTGGCCGCAAAGAATTGCCGATTATCTATCCGATTCTGTTCCAATATTATATCATCATTTGATCCCCGTCAATGATTGTTGACCACAGAAAATGTGTGTTGAGGGATGATGATTTCCGGCATGGAAAGCTTCCTTTTTTTTTGCTGCTGCATTTTGAATTACACTTCTCCACCGCGTCGGGCGCATCTGCGATCAGGTTCAAGATGTCCGGAGTCCCCGGTCTTGCCTCACGGAAGAGCCGGTGACGAAATCAGGTGATTGTTGTTTTCTGGTAACTACTCAGCATTCAGAACTCAGGAGTCAGAATGAGATTCTGCTGAAAACCCTGTCCCGCAAGGCGGGAAGTCACAAAGCGCCGTAGCCTGAAGCCTATGGGATGAATGAACCGACGAAATACAATCTCGCGCAGAGGCGCAGAGGCGCAGAGATCTGAGAAATCAGTCTCTATACTGTCCATACATTACTTACCACTCTGCGCCTCTGCGCGGTTATCCCATCATTTCTGTGGGATGGTAGTGTCTTCATTTCACAATATGTTTTTGGAGTTGGTTGCCAACGTTCAGGCGAGCGCGGAACGGGATGGAATAGGGAAGTTCCCCTTTTTTGTGTATTTTTGTGCCTCTTCGTGGCAAACTTTCCCTTCCTGAAGGCAACAGGGCTCCGACCTCGAAGTCCCGACTCTCCGGGAGGTCGGGAGTAGGAGTGAAGGTTACCCTTGGAGACGCTGCTGACATGAAATCAGAAAAACAACTGCGCGATAAAGGTATTACCCGCCGTTCGTTTCTTCGTGCTGGTCTTGCCGCAGGCGCGGCACTACCCTTAAGTCCACTTATTTTCGAGATAGGCATGAGCGCCCTGCGGCAACGTCCATTGCCGCAGCGACGGCTGGGACGCACGGATATAATGATTCCGGTCCTTGGTTTAGGCGGTGCATGGTGGATTTCCGAGACCGATGAAACAGACCGTGTCGAACAAATTTTAAATGAAGCGATAGCTGCGGGCATCAAGTTTTTTGACACTTATCCGGGACGCTGTCAAAAACATTTAAGTATGATAACAAGCACGCGTCAACGCAGCGGCCTGTTCATAGCCGGCAAGATTAAAGACCGGACATATGATGGTGCGATGCGGCAATTTGAAAGTAATCTAAAAGAACTTTGCACAGACAGCCTCGACCTGGTTCAAATCCATCATATTAACCGCGACGAAAACGTTTCCGCGTTAGGCAAAGCAAATGGAGTCCTTGCGGCTTTGCGTTCTTTGCGAGAGCAGAAAGCGATACGTTTTATAGGCATGACAGGCCATCCCGAATTTGAAACCGTCAAGGAATGCATTGAAATGTATGACGACTTCGATACTTTTATGTGTTTTGTGAACCCGACGAAGCGGGCAAGCCGGGCGCTTGAAGAACAAGTGCCTGCCGCACGGCGAAAAAATATCGGCATCATAGCAATGAAAGTGTTTGGAGGACGCGATCCAGCTAATCTCGTGGGCGAAGGATCCGGCCGCGCTTCATCATTGCAGTTATTGCGTTTCGCTCTTGGCGAAGACATAACCGTGGCAATTCCCGCAGTATCGTCGCTGGCACAGTTGCGCGAGAATATAGCTGTTGCCAGGAATTACAATCCCCTTTCCGCGGAGGAACGAAGGATGCTTGTCGCCCAAGTCTGGAGCAACCCCTGCAGCCTGCATGATGAATGACCCTGAATCCGGCAGCCAAGATTTTTTTGACCTGTCTGTGTACGACACGCACAGGCAGGCAACTCAATTCATGGCCGACTGGCTATGGCTGCCCGCAGCGCAAGATTCTGATCGGGATATTATCCCGGCATCATGTTTATCGAACAACCGGAAGGCATTAAGTCAGCGCGTGCCGAACACTGAGCCGCGCGGCACGAGCGTCATGGACGCCTGCGCAGTGCCTCCATATGCGCCCATATTGATCCGTCTGCCGTTCGGTCTTAGCTCCCCGCCCACCGGGTCTTCCGGATCGCCGGCATCAATGCACGGGCTTGTGTCGATATCCTCCACCCATCCCTGGACGGCATCATCCCAGCGTCCACCGCGGCTGCGTAGATGCGCGTCCCAGGCTGCTGCGAAAAGAGGATCGCCCGTGATGACTCCCTCATTCAATTCAATCACTGCGCCGCCCTCCTTGACAACATGCGGTTCGTTCGTTCCCGTGAAACAGGAATACGAAAAGGTCACGAAAGTGACGGCGCCTGTGGCGTATAACTCGTGGCCGGTCGTATACGCGTTGTTGTTCCAGAAAATGTTGTTCTTCAGATGAAAAACGCCCGATTCAGCAAAGATCGCTCCTCCAAGCATCGCCCTGTTCGTTTCGGTAAAGGAGCAGTTCTCAACCGTGGCGGTTTGCCCCGCGCTAATGGCCACCCGGAGCGCCCCGCCCCTGCCTGATGCGGACTTGCTGTAGTTCCCCATGTATACACAGTTTCTGAACGACGGCGAAAGCGCTCCGGTCGCATATACTGCGCCGCCTCCGGAATTGACCGAAGGGCCGGCCACGTTTTTTTCGAATATGCAACCGGAGCCATCGAGCGTTCCGCCAGTGACATAGATTGCGCCGCCCTTTCCGTCCCATCCTCCGGAGTCGTTGGCGATGAAGCGGCAATCCCTGAGAATCAGGTCTGTTCCGTTTGCATAGAAGCCTGCGCCGGAGTTGTAAGAACCGCCTGAGTTCTTTATGAACACGCAGTTTGTGAGGACTACCGATCCGCCGTTGAAGTGTCCGCCACCCCCGGCAGCCCCTGTTCCGGAAAATGTGTTATCCGTGAACGTGATGTTTGCGAGGGTGAGGACTCCGTTGTCTGTCTTGTGCACTCCCGCTCCAAGTTTTGCCAAGGTTGATGAGAAGGAGTTGCTCAGAATCAGGCCATCAAGAACCACGCCGTCGAAGCTGACCCGGATCAGGCTGTATAAACCTTCTCCGTCGAGAACCGGGGCATTCGCGAGATCGCGCTGAGACCGGATCGTCTCCACCCCGGCAAAACCGCCATACATACTCATGCTCTTATTCACCGACAGTGTGCCTCCCTCGACATAATGTCCCTGTGCAATCCAGATCTCATTCGACTCTCCGTTCACTGCCATAACCCCTTCACGGATTGTGCGAAATGCGCTTATCCAATCCCTTCCCGTTTCAGGACCGGTTGCCGCGCCATTCACGTGGATTATTCCGGGGCCGCCCGAAGGGGCCGCCGCCCCCGTGGTGAATGTGCTTGCGTTAACGGCCCAGTTAGTGCCCGCCGCGTTGAAGGCGAGGCATCTGAAGTAGTAGAGCGTATCCGGCATGAGGTCTCCGACCGCAACAGAGAATGAGGCGCCGGTTCGCGGCGAGGGTAGCGTCTCCGTCTGTTTCTCCCAGTTCTCAATCGTTGTTCCGCCGTTGCTCGTGCCGTAGCAGATCGTAACGCGCGCCTGTCCGCCCGAGATGAGTTCGCCGTTCATCCTGACGGTGTTATAAGCCACCGCCGCAGGCCTGTTTTCGACGACAGGCGCAACGACAGCGAGGCTCTTTGACGCATACGGCGTGTTACCATAGGCGCCGATGTTGACCCTGTAGCCGTGCTCAGTCGGCTCGCGGGAGTAATCGCTCTCGGGATCACCGCGGTCAATACAGGGACTATACTGTCCTGCATCGCTGGTCCAGGATGCTGAATCGGGATCCCATCTGCCCTCCGAGCTCTGCAAATGAAAGTCGGAGCCTCCGGCAAAGAGAGGATCTTCGGTGATGCAGCTCAACATCGAAACCGAGCCGCTCAGCGCACCCGCCCCGGTTGCGCTTAAGCAGCAGAACTCGACTGATATCGCGCCGCCGCCATTATAGATTTCCGCCCCGTATTGCGCGCTGTTGTTCCAAAGGATGCTGTTATTCACACGCACAATTCCCGACCCGACAAAAACAGCGCCGCCGTAATAGCCGGCCTTGTTCGTGTTGGCGAAAGTGCAATTCTCCACCGTAGTTGTGGATTCCTCGCTGAGGGACACTGCAATAGCGCCGCCTCTGCCGCCGCTGTTTCCGTTGAATACGCAATTTCTGAATGTCGCGGAAAGCGCTCCGGCCAGGCTCACCGCGCCGCCGTCGGAAGTCGAGCACGTTCCGATCACATTGGCATCGAACACGCAGGCACGGACGTCAAGCGTTCCGCCAGTGACATAGAAAGCGCCGCCGCCTGCGTTTGAACTGCCGGTTCGATTGTCCGAAAAACGGCAGTCCTCAACAACAAGGTTCACGCCGGTGGCGTAGAAACCTCCGCCCCTGTTGTATTGCGCTCCGATATTGCCGATAAACGAACAATTCGTAAGCGTGACCGATCCGCCGCTGAAATATCCACCGCCTCCGTTTCTTCCGGTGCCCGTGAACCTGTTGTTGCAGAAAACGGTATTTGCAACGGTGAGCGAACCCACGCCTGACTTTCGTATCCCGCCGCCGGCATCGTTGGAGCTCGACCAGAAGCCGTTGCTGATCACAAGCCCGTCGAGAAGAATCCCGTCCAGCGAGATAGAGAGCACCCTGCGCACGCCCTCGCCGTTGAGAACCGTCCTGTTGGCTTCCCAGTCGCGCTGTTCGAATTGCGTCATTCCGACGGTGAATCCGCCGTAGAGCTTCAGATTGTTGTTTCCCGGGCTGAACGTACTGCCCTGGTATGTTCCGGCCGCCAGCCATAGCACGTCGCCGTCATCAGCTGAAGCCAGCGCATTGGCCAGCGATGCCGCGGAAACCCACGAGCGGCCGTCACCGTCACCATCATTCGGCACGAACCAGTCCTGCGCCAATACAACGGAAGGAAGAAGAAACAGCATTATGCAAATTGCTCTTTTCTGTAATTTCATCTGCGCCCTGCTCCCGTTGTTCGATCGACATTCGGCGGTCAAGATTTTTCGGGATGGTTCAACAATCTGGTTTTTGGGATTTGTCCTCATACTCGTTCTTTTTGCCCGGGGACTTCCCGTCGTGTGATCGTGATGCCGGATGGTAGGGGATCATCTGCAGGAAAGTGCCTATGACCCCCGTGAAGTTGATACTGTTTGGAACATCCGGAGCGATCCGATGTGGAGGCTCATCCAGGATTCCCTCCCCTCCGGCGGATACGGTCGTGAAATTCCTTCCCGCCACAATCCTGTCAATTATCTCCCCGATGGCTTTGTTGCCGGTCTTCTCAAGAGCATAGGAGAGGAGCGGAATAGGGTTTGTGCCTATCGTTGTCTCATTTGAGCTCTCTTCCACGCCTATAAGATACTCCACATGTCGGAGAACAGCCCGGGACAGACCGGTATGGTTCAGGAGTTGAATCATCTCGAGCAGTACATGTTGTCCGCCGAATGCGTAAAAGAAAGTGGTATTCGAAAGTTGTTCATCCGTGAAGATGTCTCCCTCGCCGGTCTCCGGATCGAGCTTCAGGCGGGCATACAGCGCGCCATCAGGATTGAACGCATTTACCATCAGGTCGGCGAGTTTCTTTACAACCTTCCCGTCTTCTTCCTTTCCGCTCAGCTCCCACAGAACGTGGCGCGTGCAAACAACCGATGTTCCCCAAGGCGCCAGTTCATGTTCTATCGTCCCTCTTCCGTCCAGTGTCGAAGCTGTCTCGCGAATCACTTCCAAGGTCCATGGATCGGCGGTCAGGAAATAGTGAAGCCGATGTGAGATCGGCATGCTTATGCGCCTGTCCTTGCACTGGCAGCCCCAGTGGCTCACGTTGTGGCGGGAACCAAAGCCCTTCAGGGGGCCTGCATGGTACATGTCCACGTCCCGGTTGTGCCGCGTCATCTCGATGGCGGCTTCCAGCCAGTCGGACCGCGCGGCGCGAAGCGCATTAAGCCACATGCCGTAGTCAGGCCTGAGTTCGGTATTCATCCATGCACGCCCGCCCTCATCAAAAGCCCACCTGTCCGTCTCGGCACGATAACGCATCATCACGTCGCCGAAATCGATCTGACCATACCATCCACGCACATCCCGCTCCGCGACATAGAAGTCCATCGCCCTGCTGATCCATTTGTCGGAGGCGTTCGGCCGGGGTTTGTCCATCGGAACCAGCCGACCGAGGACCCGACTCTCCGCCAGACTGCCGGGGTCAGCCATGATCCGGCACGGGGTGATAAATGAAAGAGCACGTTCCGTTATGTCATCGGCGCCGGCAGCATGAAAATTCAAGGCCAGTTCATGTGACTTGGCTGTACCCGCCGACCCCATTTCGCGGCTTGGGAAAGGACCGGAACCGGATTCATAGATCATGATGTCCGGCCGATAGGAACACGGGCCGTGCGAAGTCGGAGAATACCGCCTCATGTCGAGCGGTTCAGCCTCCACCGGCCACAGGCCAAACGTCAATGTGCCCGCATCCGCGTCAACAGCCAGAGACCTGGGGTATTCCTGCCAGTAGTAGCGCATTGCCGCTGTAATGCCCTTATCTGCATCGCCGAGATGACACCATCCCTGCGCGCGAGATCCTTCAAGGGCTTTTACCCATGACCCTCGGGGCGATACGCGTTTTTCCGTTTTATAGAACGTGGAACCCAACTGCAGTTGACGAGCTTGCGGCCACCTGGGTCCGAGTTCGTAGGGACGAACGCGGTCGGAGTATCCACTTCCCCTGCTGTTGCCGAACGAGTAATGCAGACCGTTGCATCCCATTGCGCCGTGAACGACGAGTTCGGATCCGACAATCAGATCTTCCTCGGGAATACCTGTAAAAATAAAAACGGGTTGGATTCCGATCCTGTAGACATTCCGAAAGACCTCGACGAAGAGCCTCACGAGCATTATTTCTCTCGCCCCTGAATCCAACATTCGGCCGGACAGACGCACCACCTTGCGGTTCCGCCCGTCAACCACGAGCCGCGGCATCCCAGGATCGAGTTCGAAGGCAAGCTCCCTCGTATTCCTGCGTTCCGGACCGCAGGCCGACATGCGGAAGGAAAGCCCCGGCGACTTCACAAGCATGTTGCCGCTTGCCGTATCACTGACGGTAAGAATCTCGCATACGTCGGCGCCAATGTTTACATCGAGGACACCTCCCCGGATTCTGATAAAGCGATCTCCTCCTTCGGCTGTAAAATCCGGTTCTTGCTCATTTTCGTCCGCCTCGACCGTAAACATATTGCGTTTTCCGCCCTGAAGGTTGAGCTGCCCGCACAGATGCAGCCACTTCACGGACCGATCAGGCCAATAAGCGGCCGGCGAACCCTGGAAAGGAAACCCTTTGCCATGCGCATTCTTCAGAACGAAATGTCCTGCCCGTTCCTGCCTGATCTGTCCTTTTGCAACGGGAATTCCCCCAAGCACGGGTTCTTGGATACGTTCAATTCCCAGCGTCTCTTCCACACATACTGAAGCAACAAATGTCATATTTGCCTTCCCTTCCCTCGCGCGGTTTGCCGTTTTCGCGGATTTGTTCGAATTCACGTGCCTGCGCTTCGTTCAACCTGAATCGGGCAGTTAAGATTTTCTTGACGGGATTCCCGGGAACGCGGACGCGACAGCTTGCGCTGCGTCCATCAAACCTTCCCCCCTTGCGCCTTCTCGGTTCAATTCTTTCCGCTCCGCCGATTCACCTGAATATGAACTTCGTTCCGCGCGATTTCTGCAGATTGAACAGCATCGCCTCACGTCCTCCATTGCCGGTGTAGTCAACTTCGCCCCGCCAGGCGCCCGGCCACTTCACGGCCGCGAACTGGGCGGCAAGCGGTGTGTTGTTGCTGAGTATCACGTAGCTTCGCCCCGCGGTTTCTTCCGTCGTCGCCGTCACCGCCACGTTCAGGTCCAGCTTCTCTATGCCTGTCAACGCGCCGGTGACCACGAGCCTGCCGGCAGCGGCCGCGTCGGCAACCGTCACGCCCAGCGCGCCCGTGCCGGGGTCAACGGTCACGTTCCGGCCCACGCTCAGAACATTCGAGTTGAGGTTCAGAGTCCCGCGCACCCACGACAAATCCTGCGTCTTGCCCGACATCGAAAAGTCGGTGGCGAGTGAGAGGCTTCCGCCGCTCTTGTCCAGAGTCCATAAGTTAGTCGGCGGCGTGCCGCCGGTCTGCGTCAAGGACTGCGCCCTGTCTCCGAAAAACCTGATTGAAGCGGCTCCGCCGTAGACTCCGGGATTCACGGCGAGATCGCCATGAAGGTCAAGGTCGGCATCCACGCGAATCTTGGCGTTCGTATCTCTCAACATGTCGCTCTCCATCAGCAAGTTCCCCCGGACAACCAGCGTATCGTCCGCTCCAAGCGCGTAGGCAACGGTCCAGTTGGGTTGATTCATCCAATTGCCGCCGCTGAAAACAAGATTGCTCACGGTCACGGTCGTCCCGCCCAGGTCAATAGTGTTGACCCAGTAAGAATTAATTCTGACCCAGGACCTGAATTCCATTGAGACGTTATTCTCTATGAATTGGCCGCCGGCCAGCTTGAATATCGTTCTGCTGCCTGTGTATGTGTTCGTGACGGACATCGTTCCGGCGGGGGCCGTGAACGTGCCGTCGTTCAGGTGGAAGTTCTGCACGCTCACATCGCCCGTGCCTGGAATGAAAACGCCGCCGTTTTGGACGTAGTCGGAGGAAGCGCTGAACAGTCTGCCCGGCGCCGTGAATTCGCCGCTGGTGAGGGTGAAGAGCTTGGCAGGGAAATCCATCCCTTCAAGGCCGGGCGTAACGGAGCCGCCTGTTTTGTCTATTTCCAAGGCGTCCTGAATGATCCCGCCAGTATAAGTATAGGTCTGATCCGCGTCTCCGAGTAATTTAAGAACGGTGCTTCCGCCGGCTGTCCCGGACGGGCCGTCGCCATGACTGTCGCCGATGGCCGGGGTGCCAATGACTGTCAAATTACCGTAAAGCTCAATGCTCCCGTTATCCGCTTTGCTCAAGGCGTCCGGATCACGATCCCAATCCTCTCCCAGCAGCAGGTTGCCTTCAACAATAAACTTGTCCGCGGCGCCAAGGCTGTAACTCACATACCGGGTGGCGCCGAAAAGTGTGTTCCCGCCGGTATACTCAAGGTTGTTCACCGTCAGCGTGCCGTTAAGAACAATACCGTGAATTATAGAGGCCAAGGAAGAGAACCAGGAGCTGAACCGCAGGGTTCCGCCGTTATGATTGAATGTTCCACCGGCCAGCGCGAATACATCCGTTGCGCCGGCTGTTGTGCATGCGATGGCCATGATGCCTGTCGGCGCGGTGAATGTGCCGCCGTTGAGAGTGAAGGACCCCACGCTCACGTCGCCCGCGCCCGGAGTGAAAACGCCGTCATTTTGAACATAGCTGGTAGAGGCCTCGAACAACCCGGCGGGCGCGATAAAAGCGCCGTCGGCCAGCGTGAGCGTGAGTGCCTTTGCCGGGAAATCCGTCGTTCCCGGCGCGGGGCTGACACTTCCCGCCGTTTTGTCTATCTCAATGCTGTTCTGATTAGTGCCGCCTGTGTAGGTGTACGTCTGATCCGCGGCGCCGACCAATTTCACGGCGGTGGTTCCGCCGAGTATCCCGGGGTTCACGGTCAAGTTGCCGTGAACTTCAATAACGCCGTTCGATAAATACAGTGTCGCATATTGACTCGCCGGCACATCGCCCTCAAGGGTCAGGTCGCCCTCGACGATGAACTTGTCGGCCGCGCCCAGACTGTATGTCATATGCCTTCCATAGGCGGGATAATTACCGCCGGTGACTATGAGGTTGTTCACGGTGAGCGAGCCGCCGTTCAGATTGATGGTGTGGATGGGATAGCTGTTGACTGCAAGCCAGGTTCTGAATCGCAGGGTTCCGCCGTTATGACTGAAAGTTCCGCCCGTCCAGGTGAAGTTGGTTTTGTTCGCGGAGCCGCCGGAGGTGTTCTGAATATTGAGCGTGCCCGCCGGCGCGGTGAACGCGCCGCCGGAAAGGGTGAAATATTCGGTCGTCAAATCGGCGTTCCCGCCCGCGAATGACCCGTCGGCCTGGGCGTAGCCGGATGTCCCGACGCCAATGGACGCGCCCGCGTACTGGGTGATCGAGCCCGAATACCCGCTATGTATCTCCAGACCCTGTACGGTGATGCCGGAATCAATGCTGCAATCAGCCGCGCCGCCGTCGTCGAACACGGCGACATCGGACGAGCCCGGCGCCGTGGTGTCGTTTCCGCCGCCCGACGACAGCGACCAGTGAGCGTCGGCCGCAAAGCTTCCTGAAGCGGGACCGATCCAGTATTTCGCGGCGGCCAAAGCGCCGTCGGCAAGCAGAAACGACAGCATGACGACCGCCGCGATCAACTTGCGCGATCCTCCCGAATGTTGTTCAGCCTGCAACTGTCTCATGATTCTCCTCCATTATCATCAAAAGCGTCCGGTCAATCAAGGTTGCGGATATCGGATTTGCAGATATTCCCGTAATTCCGGCCGGTCGTATTCCGATTGCCAGCTCAATTCGGATGCGTGAAATGGTCCGTCACCGCCGTTATGAAACTCTTGATTTTCATTGTACGCCACTGCCGGCTCGCCGTCAAGCGCGGACAGCAGATAGACGATCGCATTCATGATAAACAGCGAGCCGGAAACGTTGCCGCGGATATAACCGCGCGCTCCGGAATACTGTTCGGGATCATGGGGAACTACCCGGGTGAAGAAGGGTTCATCTTTCACCTCTTGACGCAGACGTTCCTTGAAAGGCGCGGGGTCATCGGCGTGACGGGCGGCAAAGGCCACGGCCTTGAGCAGGTTGCGTGGGAGCGAGCCGTCCAGCGCGTGTTCCGCCGATCGAACAAGCGCATTGCGGAGCCGATCGGCCAACGCGGCGCACTCCGTGTCTCCGGCGATCAGGTAATAGTATTCCAGCAGTCCGTGGGCGGCGCCGAAGGTCCAGAAGAACATGTTGCCGGCATTGATGTCGCCGGGATCCCTTGACAAGCAGGTCATGTCGGAGAAGCAGACCTCGGGCGATTCGACTATGCCGTCCGGCAAGATGAATGCCGGCACGTATTTCGCAATCATAGCCGCGACATCTCGGCTGCCGCTCATTTCCCACCAGGCCAGCAGACCCTGCAACCGGCCGCTGTGGTCCGCATGCTGCCGCAAATCGCGTTTCGAATAAAAACCGTCGAACAGCCTGCGCGCGACATCACGGCAGCGATTGTCGCCGGTCAGCGCGTACACATACCGGAACTCGGAATGCGTGGTCTGCCGTTCTTCGTGATCGCCGTCGCTCCAGTGCTGCACGCCATGGCGCGTGCCCCGTCCGAAAAACCTGCCGGCATGGCGCATATCCACGTCACGGGAATGACGCGCCATGGCCTCGGCAAAGAAGAATATCTCGCGGTCGCCCGTGCGCATGTACTGGTTCTGCATGAACATGCCGGGCAGACCTTCGGTGTTGGTCCAGCCCCAGCGTCCGTTGTCGAAGGCCCATTCATTGTCTGGGGCGTAATCCCGGACTTTCCATTCAGTTGCGTCAATCCCGGTCTTGATATCGGCCGCCGTGCGCCATTCGCCGTGTTCTATAAGTTCCACCAGCTTATCATCAGGCACGATCGTGCCCAAGCCGAATTTATACATATGGATGATGTCGCCATAGTCCCAGATGCCGTACCAGCCCCAGAGTTTCTGGTGATGGAGCCAGAATCGGGCGTAATGATCGAGATTGGCGTGCATCAGCGGAAAGTCGGCGCTCGACGGAGAAGACTGCGGCAGGATCACGCCAGTCCGCACATACCAATCGCCGCCGCAATAGACCAGCGGCGGCCGGTTGAAATCGGCGGCGATGGCGTCTATATTCGCTTCGTCGGCGTCCGATCCGTGGAAATACAGGAGCAATTCGTGCGTCTTCGAGACGCCGACGAACGGGTCGTGTCCGTAATAACGTTCGGCCACCCAGTTACTGAAACCCGGCGGAGTGCATTCGCCCTGGCTGGGGTGCGGATAGTTCGAGTAGCGCCGCACGTCCATAACCGGCGCGCTCTCCGGCCATAGTCCGGCGGTCAGCCGCGGTTCGACGGTATCGGCGATCAGTTCGTTGGGAAACTGTTGCCACATGTTCCTAAGCATCAGGGCAATGCCGCCGGAACCGCCGCGCAGATTGATCCAGCCGCGGGATCGGTTCTTGATCTCATCGGTGCGCATGAAACGCTCGCCTTCCCGTCGGCTCCATGCCCGGTATCCAAGGTGGCTGTGATGAATCAATCCGGCGCTTGCGCAGGATGCCGCCGGGCTGGCGCCGGTCTCTCCGCCCACGCTGACGCGGATGTCTTCCATCGGCGTCAACGGCAGCTCGATGCCCATCCGGCGCACGAACGCCGCGCGCGGATCCTGATGAAGAAATTCGACCGAATGAAATATGCGAACAGTCGAGCGTCCGGCATAGGCCTCGATGCGGATGATAACGCGGGCCGGCTCACGCGAGGTCGTTTTGCCCTCAATGCGCACAACGGCCCTTAAGGGGCCGGCCTCCTCCAACTCCGCGGTTTCAGCGGCAAACGGGCCGTCGTCCGGCTCGCCCTGGGCATGGGTCGTCATGCACTTATATGGATCCGAGACGCGCAGAAAATCCACGAACGAACGAGCGCCGCCGTCCGCGAGCATCTCGCGGCCTTGGAACACGGCGGAGGCCAGCCAGCGTTCGCCCGGACGAATGGTCAAGCGCAAAGGACCGGTATCTATTGAGACTGTATTCGCCTCTTTCATCTCCGCTTCGAGCCGGACGCGGGGTTTGCCGGACCGGGCGTCGCCGCCATAATCCAGGCGGTAACCGCGCCTGCTTCCATCTCGCCTGGTCAGATCGAACGACAAAGCTTCCCCTTCCCCGTCCGCGCCGTCCGTTTCGCCGCCATCCGCCGGAAACGTGAGCAACAACCATTTGATGTAGCCGTCGGGCCAATATCCGAGAGCGCGGCTCTGTAGCGGGATATCCGACCCGTCTCGGCGCAACCGCACATTGGAGGCGTCCTTGAGCGCGCCTCTGGGCAACGGCACGCCGCCGGACACCAATGGCGCCTCCGAATCGGCGGCCGGCGCGTCCGACGGAAGGACTTCAAACGGTTTGTTCGCGCTCGGGCTGTCGGCGCAGGTAAGCCTCAAAGCTTGTTCGAGTTCCGGCGCGGGCTGCGTTTCATCGAATTGGCCTTCAAAAAATTGCCAGCCGCACACGTGCGGTTCGCCGAACACCGCCGCGGCATCCGGCGCGCGGACGTCGAGAGCCGGAAGCCCCTCATGCCACAGACAAATCTCCGCAGCGCCGCCGTTTTCCGCGTCCACCCGCAACGATTTCGGGGCGCGTTCCGCGAAACCGCGATATCCGAAGACCAGGCCGCCGTCCCGATCATGCGCCGCCATCCAGCCCGGCGCGCGGATGCCGCGCTGCATCGTAAGCGCGCAGGTCGCCGGACTCTCGGCGCGCCATATATGAAAATCGCGGGCCGTGTTCTGGTCCGTCGCGAACAGCCGCCAGATATTATGCTCCGGCTCGGCCATCAACTCGCCGCGTGTTCCGACACAGAATTGATACCAGTGGCGAGTGTTCCAACGCACTCCGCGGTCGCCGGCCTGGCGGACACGTTTCCTGCGGTCGAGGACGAGCGGAACATGCAGAGAAACCCCGCGGATGAAGCGGTTAAAAAAGGAGCCAATCGGTGAAACGCCTACGGTTGTCCGGAGCAGGGCGCTTCCATCCGAGGCGCCCAGGCGTACCGTGCACTCCAGCGCATCACCCGATCCGAAATCAATCCGGCCGGTGTATTCGGCGCGAAACAGTCCGCCTTCCATCGAACAGACGTGCTTGTCTGGAAGCCACTTTCCTCTGATCGCAGCGCCGGAAGCGGCATCGCGCCGTCCGTCATAATCGCGCGACTCGAATATCCATGCGGAGAGCAGCGGAGCGGTGTTTTCGGCCACGATCGTCTTATTGCCCGCGCGCAGATGGCGCAGAACGCAATCGTCGCCCAGCTCAAAATGCATTCCGCCCGTGTCAACCCTTGTTCCGTCCGCGCTTCGCTCCATATTAATGAATGTTTGCATCTTAATTTCGCCTCATTCAAGCCGCGCCGGCCGTGCTTCCGCCGGGAACAAGGGCTTGAGCTCCGAATTCCAACGTACACATCCGGTTCGGCGCAGTTGCTCAACCCTGAACGACTTCGCCCGGCAGGACGTACAGCGGCTTCGGATAAGAGAAATCCTTGAACACTTGCGCCTTGAAAATGTCCAGCCGGCCTTCGTCGGTCGCCACGGAAGTCCTTATCCACCCTCCGGTAACTCTTCCGATCACAAAATGGTGCGAGCCGGTCGGCATCTCGCGATCGAACACGCACTCGACCGCGGCGACGCACTCGGCGATCGAAGGCGTCTTGATCGTCACCGCCGGCCTGAGCGTCAAACCGGCCTCCTCGACTTCGCTTATGCCCGGCGGATAGTTGTGCGCCAATATCCTTATGGTCTTGACCAGCGAAGCCGGTGGGATGTTGATCACAAACTCGCCGGAGCGCAGGATGTTTTTGAAGGTGTCCGCGCGTGGCGACACGGCAACGCCGACGTGTTCGCTCGAGAGATTGGTGTAGGCGCCGAAAACGCCGGCATTCACCTTCGAATTTTCATGCAGACTCGTGACGATCATCGTCGGCTTGGTGGCCAGAAATCTGATGGCCGATGAATCGGCTTTTTCCATGTATTCCGCTGCAGTCATGGTTTTATCCCCCTGTTTGTTACAGTGACAAGCGCAATCGTCCGGCATTCCCGCGGCCGTCCAGCGGGATGAATCCGTTCTCAGTTGGAGCCGGCCGGATGGACCGGGCCGAACGGCGGCCGGTCTATAAGCGTGAACTCGCGAATCCATCCGAACGTCGTCATCCGCCAGCCGCCCGCGACAGGCCGGCGGGCGCGGTCAATGTGAATGAACCCCTCGACGGCATCGCTGATGTTCTTATCCTTTGACGCCGCCAAAGCGATGCGACCGTCCCGCCCCCTGGCGACGACGCCGGTGGGACCTGCGGCTTCGAAATCGGATTCCGCGACAAGCCCGGACGCGAGAGCGGCCTTCCTTCCGACCAGGATGGCCTCGCGCGTGTTTTCGCTGATCTCAACGGAGTTCCTCTCAACAGGCAGCGCTACCTTGTATGTTTCCTCGATATACTTCCGCAGAGCGAGCGCGGCCTTGTAATCTTCATCAAGATCGCCTGAAACAAGAATCGTCTTCAAAGGCGTAAACTCGGCGTCCAACTTGAAACCGCTGCGCCGCATCGGAGTGGACTTCGAGAGGCTGAGCGTGCGTTCGGGCTTTTCCGCGTCCGGCGCCTTCGTCGGAGCAGGCGCCGCAGCCTCGGCTTGCTTCATGGCCGCCAATCGTTTTTCGAATTCGGCGGCCCAGGTGGCCAGATCGGAATCATCCTTCAAGCGTTTTTCGAACTCGGTTCCGGCCGCGGCTTTTGCAGCCCTTTCAAAAGCCTCAAGCCCCTTTTCGACGCAGGGTCGTTCTCCGGGATAGGACTCGTCGCGGTCGTCCCCCAAGACGGCGAAGACGCAGGCCAGGAACTCCGAGACATCCATGCCCGCCGGCCCGTACCAGGCTTCGCAGTATTCCCTCTCGAGTTCCAACGGATCGAGGGAGGGATCCCATGCGAGCTTTGCTTTAATGAAGGTCTCCATGCCTCTCAGCTTGTCCGGTTGGCCGCACTCCCAGAAGCCGCGAAAACCGCGCTTGGCCCAGAACTTGAATTTCTTCTCATAGGCTCGCATCTTAATCGCGGGGCCGAGCGAATATTCATAGATGCCGAGGTTGCGCGGGGCGCGTTTGAACCAGTCCTCCATCTCCCTTGCCGCCGGCTGGCTGTTGGCGCCGATGTAGTATGGGTGGCTACGGCAGATTGTCGAAACCCCGAAAAAAGGCGCATAGAGCACTATAACGTTCGGCTCAGGCAAGGTCTTCTCCGGCGGCCACCTGGTGTTTCCGTAGGCGAACGAGAGAATCACCTTGTCGGGGTGTTTTTCCGCGACCGCGCGGGCTACGGCATTCACCCAGTGAAGCAATCGGTCCTGATGCCGGCCGGGCGTCGGATCGAGGGCGCGGCAATTCTCGCACTGGCACTGCGCGTCCGTGTCGCCGTAGGTGATCGCGAAGAAGCGCTTTTCGGGCTGCGCCTCGATCCATTTCAGCGCGCGCTCGATGGAAATTCTCGTTACATCCGGATTTGAGAGGCAGAGCGTGACCCTGTGATGCGGAGAGTTGCGGGTGGATTTCACGCGTTTTCCATCCACAAGCGCGTAGTACTCGGGGTGATCCTTGAAGTATAATTCCGGAGGAACCAGGTAGCCGGCGGTGTGGTCAATCCAGAGATCGGACCCCGCCTCGCTTGTGAACAGCGCCGGGTTCGTCGCTTCTCTCGGGTCGCCTATATCGTCGCCGGACGTCTTAAGAGTCCAATTCGACATATTGACGCGCCGGAACTCCATTGCCGGCTTGTCGGATATGGAGAATGCGGCCACCTCGGAACTATCCAGCTGCGGGACGATCTCAAAAGAGCCGTAGAACCGGCATCCGAGCCGTTCCAGCAGACCGGCCACGCCGTACAACGTGGCCTGGTCCCGCGGCCCAGCCACCGTGATGCGTCCTTTTTCGGCCTTTATGACGTAGCCGTCCCATCGCACTTTTTCAAGCTCGTCCGCCGTGACAGAGCCGGCCGCGAGCGCCGCATCGGCGCCCACCAGTATCAAGTCGGTCGCGTCCAACTCCGTCTTCCCGCGCTTTTCCACGGGCAGTTTGACCCCGCACATCTTGTAGAGATAGGCGCTCAACTGGGATGCCGCTCGAAGTTCAACGGGCGACGGGGCGGCGCCGGTCACTATGGCGGTCATTTTCGCCAGATCCGCCGCTGTCTCGGCGGCGGATCGAGCCGGGCCGGCCGCGAGCGCCACCAGGGCGACCGCGGCCAACAGAGCGGCGGAAGATCGTCGGATGCCGGGCAACACATGCGATATTTCATATTCATTCATTATTCAGTCTCCTTAGGTTCAAATCAGCGGCGGGCGGGATTCTCCACAAGCTGTTTTCGCGACTTCTCGCTTTTGGCCCAGTAGTCGTACCATGAATTTGCCCAATGCGGAGGAATATCCATTTCGCCTGTCAGCGCCTGGCGGTGCGTCACTTCAAAAAATTCGCGGAACGGCTTCTCCAGCTCTTGCCATTGTCCGACGTTATCATCAATGAACGCCTGATAAATTCTCTTGAGCATTACGCAATATTGGTTATGAATGCGCACCGCATTTATCCTGCGCGCAATATCGGCGGGCATGGGGGCATTCGGCTCGTCAAGTATTTTCGCAAGACTTTCCACCGCCTTGATGTTGCGGGGTGTGACGCGCTCATGCATGGCGGACTCGAGCAGATCGGCATACCGGCGCACGATTGATCCGGCGTCTCCAAAATATTTCGGATAGAAATCGTCCTTGAGCTCCTCGATCGTGCGATCGCAGTCGGTGTAGAGCTGGAGCCAGGCCCAAAGACAGAAAGGACTTGGCCAGGAAAGCCGTTCAAAACAGACCCAGTTGCCCAGGCCGTCAATCTTGTCGGCGCGGTAGAATCGGGTATCCTCGCGTATCACCTCCATGGGCCATAGCAGCGCGCGGCCGCGCGGCCCCTGATTCGGCCCCTCGCAGAGGTTGTAGTATTCCATGAGCAGTATCTGTCCTTTGAAACCGACCTCATCGAGGTACTTCCGCCAATTCCGGTACATCTCGTAGACAGCCGCGCTCCCGTGGGTGGCGGAGGCGAGCGGATGATAGATGTCGCGGCTGTAGCCGATGCAGAGATTGAGAATCATGTTTTGTCCGCCCTGGTAGATCTGCTTCACAGCGGCGGGCGGGTTGCGTGTTCCATGGTAGGCTATGAACTCGAATCGGGCTCGCGGCAACTCCTCCGCGACCAGCTGGGCGGCTTGGTTCACCAGAATCATATACCAGTCCCGCAAAGTTATTTTCGCGCACTCCGGGCAATGGCAGTAGACCGGGTCCGGCACGTCCTCCGCCCAGAAGGCGAAAATATCCCATTCACGGTTGGCTCGCAGGTAGCCCCTGAGTTTTTCGAGGAATATACTGTTCACTTCCCTGTTCGAAAAACAGGCGGTGCGCTTGCTCATCTCGCGTTGGCCGTCCTTGTTCATTGGAAAGAATTCGGGATGGTCCTTGAAGAGTGCGGCATCCGGCACGAAGGAGCTCCAGATGTGGCCCGGCCCGCGAATTATCACGCCGCGATCGCGCAGGAATTTCAGGCGGTCCCCTTTGGGAGCGCTGCCCATTGAGACCATATTGAGCCGGTTCTTCACGGCGAAGTCCGCCGTCTCCAAGCTGCTTGTCCAGTAGTCGCGCAACGCGAAATCAGATGCCTGGCGCAGAACGTCCCCTTCGGCCGGCAGCGCGAGGCGATCGCGCTTCACCACGTATTCGTGTTCCGGACCAACTCCGAAAAAACGAACGCCGCAGCGTGCCTTGAGAAAATCATAGACCGCGAACAACGCGGAAATCGGATTCTCGCCCGCCAGCAGGACGCAGCCGCCAGCGACGCTGACCGCCGCATGATCGTGTCGCCCGTCATCGGTTGTTCCGAGCACGGATGAAGCGGAAGGATCGGATCCCGCCTCGGCTATGAAAAAGCAGCCCGGCTCCGGTTCGCCTTCGTGAATAGGAAGGCGGTTGCCGAGGATGAATTCAAGGTAGCGTTGCAGTTCGCGGGCGGCAAACTTCACGGGCGCCGGAGCGCCGGAATTGTGCCGGATTCCGACGATTGGAACCGTGCCTGCGACGACCGCGACCCGTTGATCCGGCATATCCGATATACTCATTCCCTTATCCCTTAAGCGGCCTGGAAGAAGTCCGGAAGGGGTTTGAGGAAACCTCCCTTGTCCATTCCGTTCAGCCAACAAAGATTTTGACGAACTATTTCATCGGCGGCCGATATATTCGCACCGCCTTTATGGGCGCCGCGCCGTCCCCGTTCGGGATGATTTCGAGCGTGTGCTTGCCGTTCTCCAGTCCCTGCGCCAGGGTCACGGCATGGTCAAGCGCCGGATCCTTGATATCCGGGGCCGTGTACACATCGAGGAACTGCGGCAGAACCGACCACGCGACCTCGACCTTTCCGGGCGCCATCATGTCCTTCGGAATCCTGCCGAACATGCGCCAGTCGGACGGCTTGATGATCACGCGTTCCGAATTGGAGACGAATTTCTCCTTGCTGCCGCCTTTTCCGTCCGGTCCCGTCTTCGATCCCTTGACTTCGAACTCAAACGCGCGCTCCTTTTCCGCGAATGCGGTCACCCGCAGAATCCAATCCTCGATTATCAGCGGCTTGGCGTGGGAAACCAGCATGAAGGCGGGCCAGAACGCGCCGGGCGCCTTGCTTGGACGGGTCGGGACATAGAGGAGCGGATTTTCGGACGGCGGCTTGCCGTCAATCAGAACCCTGGCGGAGCCGCGCTTGTCTCCCGCTTCAACGGCGCCGGGCAGGAGGTCAATCCTGTTGCCATGGAACTCCAGCTTGACCGAGCCGTCCTTTTCCGGCTTCACGGGCTGAGTGGCGACGGCATCGGGAAACTTGAATGGAAACTTCGGGTTGTACTGGAAATGACGTTCGAACAGCATTGCCATGATCGGATTGCCGAGTGTGTTCAGATGAATATGTCCGCCATAGAGCAGATCGCGCGAATTGATGTCGTTATCCTTCATATAACGCTTCCATTCGTTTCGGACATCAATGAACTCGCAATCGTATTTCTCCGCAAGCGCTTCGATCGCCTTGCTCTCCTTGTCCATATCATCCTGGTATTTAGCGTCATCCTTCAGGTACTGAGGAGTCTCGCCATGATCCATTCTCCAGTGCGACACATGATGTGAGCAAAGGATGATTTCCGCGGCGGTCCTCTTCCTGATGTTCGTTATGAGCCGTTCCAGGGGGCCGTCCTCTCCCGGCATGGATGCGCCGTATGCCTGCAGGATAACCAGGTCGGGATAGAAAGAGTATACGTCGTATTCGGCAGTGCGCAGGAGGGCATCGAACCCGAACCCGCCTATCGCGCGGTTCTCGATCACCAGGTCGGCGTAGGGATAACGATTGCGAAGAGCGGCGGTGAGCATCTTCCACCAGTCGCCGACCGTTATGGACTGGCCATAGAACAGAATCTTGACGCGATTGCGCTTTTCGGGCGTGCTCGCGGCCAGCAGCGACATCGTCCTCGCCATGCCGCGTCCGAAGTTTTTCCGTCCTTTTGCCGGGGCGGGCGGCGGCATGAGCTTCTCGTCAATGGTTCCGACTTGTTTTCCATCGGCCAGCATCATGAGATGCCGTCCCGCCGATTCCGGGAGCGGATACGGCAGGATCGCCTCGCCGCGGGCCCGGCCCCCTTTGGCCTTGAGAGAAACCGCGGCGAGCTTCGATTTATCCGCGCCGACGATCGAGATCTCGGAGCCGTCCAGCCGCTCGTCCGCGGAGATGAAGACGCGCAGCTTGTCCGCGCCCTCGTACGACAACGAGGCGGCGGCGAGTACGGGCGGGCCCGGCGCCTTGGCCAGCCGGATGCGGTGGATCACGCTGCTGTCCGAGACCGTGTCCGAGCCGGGGAACCACTGCAGCCTCGTGATCCGGCCGTCTCCATCGTTGTCGTTCACCACCAGTTGGAAGGCGAGCTCCACGCCGTCCTTCGGACTTATGCCGAGGTTCCGCCAGGGCAGCAGCATCTCCATCGCGTAACTGCCGTCGGCCCGCTTCTGCTCGATGGTGAAGGCGAGCGGCTCCTTCGCGAGTTTCTCGTCCTTGCGAAAATCCGAGAAGATATGACGAAGCTCGCCGCGGCGCGGATCCATGCCCGGCCCGATCTGGACCTGGTAGAGATCGGCTGCCCCGCGTTCGGTTGCCGCGTAGACCTCGACGGAATCCTTTTCGTAGAGCTTTGGAAGTTCGTCGTTCTCGATATGAACGTCATCCCGGACTGAGAGCAGAACCAGCAGGCCGCGCTCGTCCCAGCCGAGCCTGAACCGGACGTCAATATCGTTCGGCTCCTTGTGTTCGCCGGTGCGATCCTGGATCATCTCCACGCGGAACCCGCGCTCGCCCCAGTCGTCGGGCTTGCCGTCAACACCAATGCCGTCCACGCGCGGCACGTCGAACAGCGGCGCGGCATTCCCGGCATCGGCGCGGTTCGCGGCGAGGACGGCGGCCAGCAGTACCGCGCAAAATCCGCCGGCATATGATCGTCTTGCTGAATTCATCTTCACTCCTCCATAAGGCACCTATTTGGCGCTCCTGGCTTTCCACTCGCGGGTGTCTATGGGTTCGCCGGTGACGACGTTGAAAGCCGTCATCTTGCAGACATCCCCGTTGACCTCGAACAAGCTGTAGTTGAGCGCCGACGAATGGACTTTCGAATGGGGATTCTGTTTTTCGGCATCCGTGTATTTCCCGGCCAACCGCCCGCCCGCGCCGGCGCTCATGATCACGGTCACGCCGCCGGGCGGTTCGCTGCGCTCGTAGAAATGGTCGTGCCCGGCCATCATGGCCGTGGCGCCGTATTTCTGAAGCAGCGGGAGAACGTATTCCTTCGCGTGTCGCATCGGCCCCTCGACCGGCATTCCGTCGGAACCGAGCTTCCCGTGGCTTCCGGAGGTCCAGGGCGAATAATGGCTCAGGAGGAAAATGAACTTGGCGTCGCCGGCGCCGGCCAGGGTCTCTTCGAGCCATTGATAGTGACAGGCCTCGGGGGACCAGTTCTGCCCGCCCTCGATCCCGATCAGCAGCATGGGCCCGATTCGCTGCGCCCAGTTCGGTATCAGGTAAGTGCCGTCCAGCTTGTAGGGCAGAGGCGGGGTCGGGAACAGCTTCCCGGCCATGGGCGCGTAGTCGTGGTTTCCCTGGACCGTGTAGAACGGAAAAGAGGCCAGCATTTCCCTCGCGGGCACGAAGAAGTGCTCGTTCCAGAAAGTGAACCACTGCGTGTCATAGTTAGCTCCGCACACCAGGTCTCCGCAGGACGCGACCAGGTCGGGCTTCTGCTTGACGATGGCGTCGCACACGAGCTTGAACTTTCCGGCTGTTGCCTGCGGCCTGCTCTCGCTCATCTGGCTGTCGCTGAAGAGCGCGAACCGCGGATTCTTGATGTCGAGGCTGAAGGGAGTCACCTTTCCTTCCATTTCCGACGCGTAGTCCCCATCGCCCGCGACGATCCTGTAATGCATCGGCGCGCCCGGCTTCTCGAACGGCACTTTCAGGTTGTGGAATATGCCCGCGGGCGAAACGGCGACGGGATTCTTGTCGCGTCCGCCGGCGTTGAAGACCCGCACTTCGGCGATCCTGGTCAACTGGCAGGCGAGCCTGAACGAACCCGCGCCGACTGCGCCAATGACCGGGCCGTTAAGTATTTCCGGCGCCTTCTGGGGCAGGACCAGGAGCGACCATTTTTCGATGCTCAGCCGGATCGGTTCCGCGGCGCGCTTCTCGCCGGTGTAGCCGGTCCTGTCGTTGCGGGCGGCGAACGTCGCGGTGAGCGTGTTGCGTCCCTCGTCGAGGAAAGACCGGTCCACGGGCAGGTTTGGAAGCAGATCCTTGAGAGGCGGCGCGAACCCGTGTCCGTTCAGGTCGTACTCGGGGCGCCAGAGGTACGGAATGCCGGTGAATAACTCAAGAGCGGCATTCTTGTCCGGGGCGTCCTTGGCGGACACCTCGAAAACCGCGCGAGCCGTGATCGGGTACGTGGTCCTGTACGGCATGGCGGGGATAACGGGGATCTCCCTTGAAAAGGATTCGCCGCCGTCAACGCTGAACTCCCACGACGCATTGCCCAGCAGGTTCAGCGGCTGCTCCTCGCCTGCCGCCTGACCCGCCAAGGCAACAAGCGCGATGGCCGTCAACGATATGAAGGTTGATCTCAAAAGACTTCTCTGAACCCACCTATGCCGCATCATACTCATCCTTGCATTCTTAAGGCCGCCTTGTGACTGCTGCATGCCCCAAATGGACCCGAAATGCGAAAGCCGGGCATCCTGGAGCGCCAGGTGCGGCCGGACTGCCAGGCCGGCCAGCGTGGAGGAACGGCGCGCCAGGACTGTCGCGCCCTACCTTGCCACACCATGAGCATCTGATCATTCCTGACTTTCCATCTCGTTGCCCTATTCACTTGCTCGCAACGCCTGTCTTCACTCTGCCAGGGGCGGGCGATATATCCGCACCGCCTCGATGGGCACGGCGCCATCCCCGTTCGGGATGATTTCGAGCGTGTGCTTGCGGTTCTCCAGCCCCTGCGCCACGGTCACGGCATGGTCAAGCGCCGGATGCTCGATGTCAGGGGCAGTGTAGACGTCGAGGAACTGCGGCAGGACCGACCATGATATCTCTATCTTCCGGCCCTCCTTCAGGATGGCGCCGAGATTGCCGAGCATGGCCCAATCGCCCGGCTCGATGATCGCGCGGCCGGACTTGGAGACGAATTTCTCCTTGTTGTTCCCGCTTCCGTCCGGGCCGGTGACCGAGCCGACGACTTCGAACTGGAACTCGCCGCCGTGTTCCGTCGAGTCGGTTACGCTCAGGGTCCAGTCCTCGACCACGAGGGGTTTCTCGTGCGAGACCCGCTTGATCGCGGGCCAGAAGCCGACAGGCGGCTTGCCGGGCACCGATATGGCGTAGAGCCGGCTGTTTTCGGACGGCGGCTTGCCGTCAATCAGAATCCGAGCCGAGCCTCGCTTCTCTCCCGCTCCGACGGCGCCGGGCAGGAGGTCAATCCTGTTCCCATGGAACTCCATCTTGATCGAGCCGTCCTTTTCAGGCTTCACGGGCTGCTCGCTCACGGCATTCGCGAGCTTGACGGGGAACCCGCTGTTGTGCTGGAAATGCCGGGCAAATATCATTTCCATGATCACATTTCCGAGGGTGTTGAGGTTGTTCTGTCCCCCGTACATCAATTCTTCGGAGTTCAGGTTGTTGTCGTCCATGTAGCGCCGCCATTCGCCGCGTATATCCACGAACTCGCAATCGTATTTCGCGGCCAGCGCGGCAATCTCCGCGCTCGATTTGTCGCGCTCCTTGTGATCATCCGTCTTCGCGTCGTCGCCCTGGCCGGCTTTCCAGTTCGTCAGCAGATGCGAACAGAGCATGATTTCGGACGTCGTTCTGCGGCGGATGTCGGCCACAAGCCGCTCCATCTCGCCGCCCGGCTCCGTTCCGGAGATCACATGGAGGATCACGAGGTCCGGATACATGGGATAAACCTTGTGGACCGCCATGCGCGGCGGCGAGCCATAGGGGCTGACGGTGAGATTGTGAACCACGAGGTCGGCGTCGGGATAGCGATTGCGCAGGGAGGCGGCGAGAATTTTCCACCATTCTCCGACGGTGATGTGGTGGCCGTAGAAGAGAATCTTGACGCGGTTGCGTTTCTCGGGCGAGCTGGTCGCCAGCAGCGTCATCGTCCTCGCCATGCCGCGGCCGAAGTCCTTCTGTCCTTTCGCCGGGGCCGGCGGCGGCATCAGCTGCTGGTCAATCGTTCCCACCTGTTTCCCGTCGGCCAGCATCAGTAGATGTTTTCCTGCCGATTCCGGGAGCGGATAAGGCAGTATCGCCTGGCCGCGGGCCCGGCCCCCTTTGGCCTTGAGGGGAACAGCGGCCAGCCGGGCGCCGTCGGCGCCCACGATCCCGACTTCCGTCCCGTCCAGCTTCTCGTCCGCCACGATGAAGACGCGCAGCTTGTCCGTCCCCTCGTACGACAACAATGCGGCGGCGAGCACGGGCGGGCCCGGCGCCTTGGCCAGCCGGATGCGGTGGCTCACGCTGCTGTCCGAGACCGTCCCCGAGCCGGGGAACCACTGCAGCCTGGTGATCCGGCCGTCTCCATCGTTGTCGTTCACCACCAGTTGGAAGGCGAGCTCCACGCCGTCGCCGGGCTCGATGCCGAGATTCTCCCAGGGGAGCAGCGCTTCAAGCGCGTAGCTGTCGCCGTCCCTGGCGAGCTTGGCGACGAAGACGAGCGGCTGCTTCCTCAGTTCCGGGTTGTTCCGCAAATCCGAGAGAGCCTGCCTGGGCTCGCCGTGCCGCGCATCCATTCCCGGCCCGATCTGGACCTGGTAGAGATCGTCCGAGCCGCGTTTCACGGCCGCGAAGAGTTCCACGGAATCGTTTTCGTAGAGGGACCAGACATCGTCGCTCTCGATGTGCGCGTCATCGCGCGCGCGCAGCAGCAGGAGCAGGCCGCGCTTGTCCCATCCTAGCCGGAACCGCGCGTCAATATCGTCAGGCCGCTTGTGTTCGCCGGAGCGATCCTGGATCATTTCCACGCGGAACCCGCTCTCGCCCCAGTCGGCGGCGGCGCCGTCAATCTCGATGCCGTCAAGGCGCGGAACATCGAACAGGGGCGCCGGATCGCCGGCTCGCGCGCGGCCGGAGAACGCGATGAGGGCGGCGAGCGCCAGCAATCGTGCGTTTCCGCGGAGCAGGTGTGCTTTCATATGTCATTCCTACTTTGATGCGCCGAGATGCTTATCCATCCACCTGAAGGCTTCCGTCTCTATCATGAACATGAGATCGTGATCCGTGCCCACGCTCAGGAACAGCTCCTTCTCCTTCGCCGCCAGGTTCTTGAAGACCGGGTACGCCGTTGAGATCGGGCTTGGCGCGTCGTTCAGGCACAGGCCCATCAGAGCGGGCGAAGTGACGAGCGTCGCCAGGTTCATCGGATCGTAGTAGCTCATGTGGTTGTGAAGCTCGTTCTTGCGGTCGAACGGCGGAACGGGCTTGTCAAGGCCATGCGCCTTGGCCTTGTCGAGCTCCTCGATGTGCAGACGCATGGGCCAGTTCGCCCAGTGGCAGAGAACGTTCGCCGAAGCCTTGATTTCCGGCGCGATTGCCGCGGTCGCCACCGCCAGGTGCGCGCCCTGCGAGCCGCCGCACACACCTATCCGTTTTCCGTCAACCTCCGGCTGGGCCGCGAGGACGCGGACCGCCTGCGCGCAGGCCTGGTAGACGAAATAGTAATAGTCGTCTTCCAGCCCCTTCTTCCGCGGACCTTGTCCGCCGTAGCCGGCTTCATTTGGAAGCGTGTACTTCTCTTCGGGCAGATCAACCTCCAATCCGTGAATCTGGAGCATGAGCGCGGCGTAGCCGTGGCGGGCGTGCTCGGCCGGGATGGGCAGGGATGCGTTTCCCATGCCTGGCAGCACGAGCAGGCCGGGGAAAGGCCCCTCGCCGGCCGGCATGGCGAGCCAGCCGTGATAGCGGCGCCGGCCGTCGGCGCTGTCGTAGGGGGCGTCGAACTGAATCTTGAACACCTTGATCTTATCGTGCTTCACGCCCTTCGGATCATACCGCTCGGGAATGGACGCCTCCGTGATATTGTACGCGTCAATCTCTTCTGCGGACATCTCGCGCACGGCCGCGCGCTCGGCTTTCGGCGGAACCTTGTCGAGCTTCTTCACCGCCTTCTTCCAGAACTCAGCCAGGTCCTTCGGGCAGGTATCAACGGCGGGAATCTCATCCGCGCAATAGCCGAAGGTCGCCCTGCCGGTGAAATTGGACTTGCCGGTCGCTGTTGCCGTGAAATAGATGTCGTAGAAACCCGGCGTGAGCTTGTCATCCGGAACGACCATTCGCAGCGAGTGATCCGGTCCGATCTCGATCGGCATATCCTTCATGAACGGCTCTTTCACCCCGTTGCGGCAGATCTTCCAGGAGCCGGCGATGGGCC
The DNA here is from genome assembly GCA_964458525.1 of uncultured Verrucomicrobiota bacterium. Taxonomy (GTDB): domain Bacteria; phylum Verrucomicrobiota; class Kiritimatiellia; order JAAZAB01; family JAAZAB01; genus CAYWJE01. Next base: position 12,266 of record CAYWJE010000001.1, on the reverse strand, counting down.
GGTTGAAAATGAAGGCGAATATCTCTATCTTGTCCCCCTTCTGAAACATGAGATCCTCGCGCACCCGCGAGAACAGGGGATACCAGCCGAGCTGCCAGCCCCGCGCGCGGCGCATCGCGGAATCGTATGCCCTGTTGCAGTTGCACATCATGGCGTTGCCCCCCGTTATCCCCGCCGTTGCGGCCGCGATGGCGGCCAGTGCGATGTAGAGATGCTTCTTCTTCATATACCATCCTCCCAAAGCGGGCGAACCCGCAACCCAAGAAAGAAGGACAGGATAACAGGATAACTTGATTTATCGAAATCCTGTCAATCCATCCCCGATTCAGTTGGTCAACTTTCTAACCTTTCGTTTCACTTCACTTTCGTCTCCCCGAAGTTGATGAGTAATCCCACCGGGATTCCAGTCGCCACTTAGATAGTTGACCAACTGAATCTCGTGCGCCTTGGCAAGACTCATAACGGACTTCAGCTCAACTATTACTTTCCCCTCGACCACCAAGGCCGCGGTGAAATCACCCACACTCTGATTGTCATACATCACAGGAATGCACACCTGAGTCTTTGCATCTAATCCAGCCTTCGTCAACTCAATCAGCAGGCATTTTTCATACACGGATTCCAGAAAGCCAAAGCCCATCGTGTTGTATACCCGATATGCACAACCGATTATCCTTTGCGTAATCTCACGGCATTCCATGGCTCTTGGCTTTCTGGATCAAAGATCAACAGGATAATCCTGTCATCCTGTCTGCATTTCTTGTTTTTCTTCGCAGTTCTTCGACGATGAGGTTAATTACCTGTGAATTTGACGGTTGCATCGGTCAGCATGAACCAGCGGTCATGCCAGTTCTTGACGCCGGCCGGATCTGCCGCGTTCCTGACCTCAAGCGTGTTGAGTCCCTTTTTCAGAATGCCCTTCGGAATGTCGAAGCTCTGCTGAGACCAGTTCCATTTCACCATGGTGACCGGCCCCTTGAATATCGAGGTTCCGTTCATGAGCGCCTCGATCTCAGCAACGTCAACATCGTGATCGCAGTCCTGGCCGTGGATATCGAGGCGCGCGGAGCCGTCCCCCTCGATCTTGTCGAGCTCGAACTCCGCCACCATGCGATGGCTGCGGTTCTGGGAGTTGCCCTTCACGTACACGGCAACGGCCATCTTCTCCGGACAAGGCGCAGCCACGTGGCCGCCGTGATACAGGGCAGGACCGAAGCCGGCATACATGAAGACCTCCGCCGGAAGCTGGATTCCGCCTTGAACGGGAATCCCCTTCGGCTTGGGAAGATTCTTCTCCTCCAGCCACGACTCGACGACTGCCAGCGCGCCCTTTCTCGAGCTCTCGGCGGCGAGGCCGGTCCTGTGCACCTCGCGCCCGAACGATATCCTTGCCGCTTCGTTCGTTTCCGTCAGATCCAACAGGCTGTCGAGCTGGCGTCCGAGATCGGTCTTCGCGTTTTCGTCGAACTCCTTCGATGCAGGGTTGACCATCCAGTCCAGCACGAACATCTTCATTTCATCGCTTATTTCCTTGTGAACGGACGGGTCATCCTTCACGGCATCCCGCGCTCTCTTGAGCGCTGCTATTGCCTTTTCGGTGAAATCCTTGCTGTAGAACTTGCCGGGCATGTCGACAGGAATCTTCAGCGTCTCGTGATAGCGATCGTGAACGAGCTCAAGATAGTCGGCAATGTCCTTGCCGGCCGGCCCGTAATAGTTGAGCGCGAAATCACGGGCGAGCTCTTTCGTGTCCTGGTTCGGATCCCACATCAGGCGCGGATAGGCGTAGTTCCACAACGGCTGGAACCCGACCGGATTGCCGAACGAGAAGATCACCCCCCTGACTCCGTTTTCGGCGTACCATCGCATCCTGCCCGCGGTCGAATCAACCAGGGCCGGCATGTAGACTCCGCTCAAGTACTCGCACACGGCGACCTGGCCGGGAACGATTTTCAGCCAGCCGGCCAGCTTGTCAATGTCGCGCTTGAGCCGCCCGGTCGCCAGGCAATGATCGAAAAACGAATTGCCGCCCATGCCCACGGAGGCGATCACCCAAACATTCTTTGCCGGCTTGATTCCGGCAGGCGCCTTGTCCGAGCCGGCGTAGGCGAAGGTCATGAATATCTTGTCCGGATGTTTTTCGCCGACCGCGCCGGCCACGGCGTTGACCCAGGTCAGCAGGCGCGCGGCATTCTCGCCGGGAGCGGGGTCGAGCGCTTTGCATTTCTCGCACTGACACCAGAGCCCTATGTCTCCGTATGTCACCGGGAAGTAGATCTTGTCGGGTTGAAGCTCCACCCATTTGAGCATCCGCTCGATCGAAATGCGGGTGACATCGGGATTGGAGAGACACAACGCCGTGCGGTGATATGAAAAGGCGTTTTTGGGGATTCGCTTGCCGTCCGCCTGCATGGCGTAATATTCGGGATGCTTGTCATAGTAGACATCCTTCGGCACGAGGAACCCGGCGGAATGATCCACCCACAAATCCGTCTTTCCCGCCAGTTCCGGATTCAAGGCATCGAGCGCCTTGTCGGCCTCCGCCCACTCGGGGCGCGAGACGTATATGCGGTAAGGGACAGCCGGCTTGGCGCTGATATCCATGGCGGGCAGGTCGCGCGTCTTCGGCTTGTCCGTGCGGATGACACTGCGGGTTCCGCCGCCGCCCCCGCTGTAAACGCGCTTCCCGATCTTTTCGAGGAAGTCGTTGACGCCATGGCCGGTCGCGTACGGGTTGGCGCCGGCAATCGCCAGCTTGTTGCCGCGGATGCGGATGATGTAACCGCCGGGCGTGATTTCCCGGAACTCATTCTCGCTCGCCAGCCCGTGTTTCACCGCCGCCTCACCGCCGAGCATGATCACGGCGCCCTCTTCCGGCAGGGCGTCAAGCCCCTTGAGCGAAACATCGTAAAGCTCGCGCATGCCGTTGATCAGCGCGGAACGCGCTCCCGCCTCGACGCCGCCCGGAGCGCCCTCGATGTAGACTCCCTTGATGTCGTCAACCCGGATCGGCGGCTCGGCGCCGCGCGCGGAGAGGGGGCACAGCCAGGCGGCAACCGCGAGGCAGGATGCCGGAAAACACGAGTTCAACATCAATTTCCGCTTCATGCTCATTTTCCTTTCCTTCAATTCCCGGCGCCGGACCCTCTCAGGGATTGTATCAACAGGGGATAGAAGGTCGCGTTGCCGATCCACGTGCTCTTATCCCGCCAGTCGCTCAGTTTGGTCATGACCACGTTGTGCTCCGGAATGATGACGCAGAACTGGTCGCCGTAACCATGCATGCCCCATGTGATGACGCCTTCGCATTCGTGCTGTCTCCACGCGAACCCATACCCGCCCGTGAGAATCAGCCCGTCTTCGCCCACCTCGCGTCTCTCGCTCGAGGGAATCGGATTGGCCGTCAGGCTTTGCGCGACGAAATCCTGCGAGATGATAATTTTGCCGTCCCACGCTCCTTTCTGAAGGTAGAGGTGGCCTATCCGGGCGAGATCGGATGCCGAGAAATGAGCGCGGGAATAGCCGCAGTTCGCGCGCACTCGTCTGCCGTCGGCCGTCACCACGTCGGGATCCCACTCCGGCTCCGATCCCCATTTCATGGCCGCGCCCAGCGCTGAGAGCTTCTCGTTCATAAACTCGTTCAATTCGCGGCCGCAGATGTAGGTCAACGCGCCGGCCAGCGCTTTTGACTGGTCATTGAGGTAGTTGTAGCGTGTGCCGGGGCGCGCGTATTCGGTCGGCAGATTCTTATCCTGGCTTGTGCCATAGCGAATGGTCTGAACGATGCCCGCGGTCATGGTCAGCAAATGACGAAACGTGATCTCATCCGTGAACGGCCCGGCCTCGAAATCGGGCCTGCACTGCTTTACGGGGGTGTCAACGGAAGGAATGAGGCCGTCGCCTATGGCGAGTCCCACCGCCAGGGATGTGATCGTCTTGGTGCAGGATTGGATGTCAAACCGCTTGCCGGACGGCCCTCCGAAATTCCAGTCCGCTACCAGGCGACCGTCGCGGACCAATACTCCATTGGCCTTGGCTTCCCGCATTTTCGCCGCGATGAGATCGAGCGTTCCCCTGTCAAAACCGAACGCCCCGGCGTCCGCGCGAAGCCATTTTTCCTTGGGAAATACGATCGGATTCAGGTTTGTTTGTTGAGCTGTCATGGTCGCTGATATCCGTGTTTCTATCCGACGGAAACACCGCTCGCGCGCGGAGGCGGTTTCGGACGGCGCGCCCGGCGGTCGCGCCCTACCACTATTTCGTCTGTTTCCCGGCATATCCCGTCACGGCTGCGATGAATATCGCCATGTCGGCCTGCTCGTCCGACTTGAGCGTCACGGACTTGATTTCCTTGCCCGGATTCGGGTTCTTCCACTGCATCATGTGCATGCAGTAGAAGGAACGATTGTGCCACGGGTCCTTCTGCGGGATCAGCACGTGGCGGACATCTTCCGAGTAGACTCTCTTGTCAACATGGAACCAGTCGCCCGACTGCTTCGTGCCGACAAATGGTATGGTTTGCGACGTGCCGTCGTCATAGTTCACCCGGAAATACTGCTCGCCCTCGGGCAGCGTGTAGTAGGTAGCGTACAGGAAGAACAGCGCATCGGCCTTCCTTCCGACCGTGACATCGGTTCCAGCCTTGCCGATGATCGCATCCGCGTCTTTCGCCGGCGCGGTTTCGCTGGGAGCGGGTTGTTTCACATCCTTCGCGCCCGGCAGCTGAAAACGCTTGGATGTCAAGGCTATCGCCGTGCGGTTGTCGTTGTCGGCCGGCGCGATGATGTCCGTCGGCACGCCGTAGAAATCGCTGCGGCCGGTCCCGATGGCGTAGAACTGGACCGGCGCGACGACTCCGTTCGTGGAATACAGGTTGACGTTGCAGAACGGCTTGATATCAACCTGGAACCAGCCGGCAGGGTCCGCCTTATCCGCGAGCATGAATTTCTCCTCGCTCTGTTTCCTGAAAGCATCGAGAACGCCCGGCGCCATCCACAGCTCGTTGAACGCGGCGACGGTGCGTTCCACCAGGATGTCCCCGCCCTCGGGGCCGATCAGGTTGGATTCCACGGACCCGTCGTAGCCGCGAGCTTCGACAGCTCGCCGCGTGGGCAAATAGACGCCGTAATCGGGAAAGTCCTTGGTGGCGTTGGCCAATTGCATCAGGAACGTCTGTCCGGCTGGACTCGCAAGGTGGATGCGCGTGCCGTAATCGGTGAACAGCTCGAACGGGGTGGTGCCGATGGCCATGTCGCCTATGCGCAGCGTGTGCATTTCCACGGGGCAAACCTGCGGCTTGCCCTGCTGCTGCGCCTCGTAACGTTCTATCACGCGTTCATAAGAGTCCTTTCGCGTGTATTCGGCGTCGCTCAGCTTGTCCTTCTTGGCCAGCTGCTCGAGCGCCGCCGTTATGCGGGCAAAATCCTCTTCTTTCACCTCCAGGCTCCGCAGATCGAATCGGTGAACGGTGTGCAGGAAGGCAGGATCGGTCCGGATATCCTTCGCCATGACCGGCAGGACATCCTCGACGGCATTGGCGACGCGGCGTCCTATCTCCTGGGCGCGGGCGAGCTTGCCGAGCATGTCGGTCCGCTCCCAGCCCTGAAGATGCTGGAGCCACGGAAAGTCGCCGCCCTCCGGCAGGCCCCGAAGCTTAGCCATGCGCTCCTCGCTCCCGGAACGGAGCGCGCCCGGCCCCTGGTCGCCGCAGGGCGCCGCGAAGCCGGCCACGCAGAGGTCCTTCCCGTAGCTTTTCTTGAGCAGTTCACGCACATCATGCCAGAAATCGGCGCTTATCAGACTGCATCGGCTGCTCTGAAAAGCCTGGGCGGGACAGGGCACGCTGATAGCAATGGCTTTCAGGTTCGTCTTGGCGTCGAAAAAGGAGAGAACGCCCACCGAATGATCCGATGCCGCCTCAAGGTGGCTGAAATCGGGATCGCTCATCTTGCCGCCGCCGACGGAACCGTCCTTGAAGACCGGCCTGCGGCTGACCGCTACCTCGGCGTGGCCCAATCCCCATGCCACGGAGCCCGGCGCCCTGCTCTTCCACGCCTTCTCGACGGCTTCTCCCATGCGCTCGTAAAGGAACGGCACATATTCCTTCGGTTGCATGGCGTCGCCATAGGATTGAAAGCGCTCTTGAAGCATCACCGGCGCCTGGTGTGTGTGTGTCGCCGCAAGTATTATTTTGTCAAGGTCGAGATCCGGCAGACGCCCCTTCATGTATTCGCGGAACCCGTCCAGAATGCCCGGTCGAATGGCCACCAGGTCGCAGGACACGAGGACGGCCTGATCCACAGGCTTCCCGTCCTCGCGCGATTCGAGGGCTATTACATTGACGGTGACCGGCGAAACGACCGCCGTTGAAATACGGGTACGGAACATCCCGCTGAGAGCCACCGGCCTGTCGGGCGTTATGTCCGCCTCGCCGGCGCCGACCAGCAGTTCTGATGCGCGGACGGCGCCAAGAAAAGTGAAAGAGACGAAAGCCACCATGGAAAAGAGTATTTTTCGCGACATCATTTTTGACTCCTTCATCAATTAATTTGGCCGGAACAGAAACGCCTGCTAATTGTACGTACAATTAATTTGATATCTTAATCTTCCGCGGTGAAATGTCAATGGCTTTTGCAGATTTATTTGGTGTGATTTCGAATCAAGGTCTTGGCTATTGGGACATGATCAAGACACCCCTGGGTTTCCAGAAGTGCATGGGGTCGTCAGGCATGCAGCTGTCCCAGCCGTCGTAGAATCCGCCGGGCCATGAAACTGTTATCGAGGTCAGACATTGATCGTACGCGTCCCTTTGTCCGTCTCCCGTGAACTCCAGCTCGAATCGCCTCGGACCGGGCGAGCACAACGCCATATCGAGGAGCTTCAAGCCGTCTATCGTGAGAATGTCGCCCTCGTCGAATGCGGATACAGCTGTCACTATAAGACTGTCTCCGTTCCCGGAATAGGATACCGAGGAATTCACCTTACCGGCGGCGCTTCCGCCGAACGCGGGCGCGGTGACGGCGGGGCTGAAACGGCATTGCCAACCTGACGGCACGCTTATTCGCAGTGCGCCTCCGTTGGTCACCGCGGGCGGCACACCCGACTCCACAACGGTGATCGTAAACGCGGCGAGGTCCGCTTCGGCGTCTGACCAGGCAAACGACTGATCAGCCCCCGATGAGAGAGTCAACACTCCGCCGCCCAATCCGATCGAATTGGTCGTGACGCATTCGCCCCATCCGTCGTAGGAGCCTCCACGGAAGCAGACGAAGTTGGTGCTCCATGCTCCCGCCCAGGCTGATGCGGCGGCTAAGCCAACCGATAGAGATATAATTAATCTTAATCGCATGTTCATGGCTCTGTCTTTCATCGGCATCCGGCTGGGTGCCCGAGCTGCTGACCGCAGGCTGCCCGGCTGAAACCCCGCAGTCCCTTATACCTCTTTTTTCTACCGCTCCACACCGGCGGGAGCGTTGCGCACTCCGCGCCCGCCGTTCTTTCTCCCCGCGTCGTTCGAACTTGGCCCCCGCAGAGAATAGGTTAAGGCAGCCATCTGGCGGCTGGACACCCTGAGCGCCGTATAAACATATTGCTGGTACACTCCTTTATAGCCGGTGCCGACAGCGTCGGCGCCGGGCCAGCCGCCGACGTCCGCGTTTCCGTCCGCGCCCGGATTCCCGTCGCCGTGCAATCCCGTGTAGGCTCGCCCCGTCGCGTTGCCTGCGGTTATCGCCCGCTCGCTGATGTTGCCGCTCATCTCCATGACTCCCCAATAGGCGGCGCCGGCCCTCTCACGCGATGATGTTGGCGTCGCAAAAATTCCGACACGGGTTGGTCCGACGCCATTCACAATGCTATAAAAAGAATTGGCGTTCTCTGGTGAACCGACCGTGGAATAGCCCGTTCCGTCATCGGCTTCATCGCTCAAAAGGAATATGATCGTGCTTCCCCAGGCGTATTCTTCCGGGACCGGCGCAACAGGCCCGCGGCATGCCTTTTCATATTCCATTTCAGTCATGGGCCGCAGACCGGCCCAGTCAAGATAAGCGGCCAGGTCCGCCCACGAAATATACGGACAGGCCCTGTCCATCGAATCGTCAACCTCGTTGAACACGCCGTTCACATTGCCGTCGCACCCGAAGACTATGGGCTCCGGCGGGGCGGGAACGACCGAGGGACACCTGATGCCCGACTTGAAATACAGATTGGTTCTGCCGGACACGGCGAAATAATCGGGCTCCTGGCTTGCCGTGCGCGCGATCTGCTGGTCGCGTGTGAGCGTGTTCAGAAAATCCCTGTACTGCGCCTGCGTGATCTCATACTTCATGCAGTAGAAGGCGGCATATCCCTTCGGAAACTCGGCGGGGAGAACGCCCGCCCCGCCGATCGTGCCGCCCCCGCTGGAAGACGTGCCCCACAGTTGGCCGGGATTGTTGCCGATGGTTATCGCGTCCTCCGATGTGACGAGATACGGTATGCTCGTGAGAGTTCCGCTGGTCCACGCGCCGTCGGTGAAGGAGCCCGTTTCCATATTGGTCTGGCCGCCCGATCCCAGATAGAATGCGCCCTCGGCGACGTATGCCATCTCCACGGCAAACGCCCGAACGAATACCCTCGATGTCTTGTTGAAACTGTTGGATGAGAAATTCCACAGCACGGAGACATTTGTCGAAGCGACGGCGCCGGCGCCCTCCTGCCGCCGGCGCAGAAACACTCCGGTCTTGTCCTCCGGCACGATGAAATCGAGCTCGGAGCCGGAGCCTGCCGAGAAGCCGCCCGGGTTCACCGTCGTGTCGGCATGGAGATAAGCGTGCTCCCACGTCTCCCCGCCCTCCTCGCGAACCTTGAAAAACACCCATGCAGCGTCATGGTTGATGTTCGTGTAGCGCCACGAATTGTCCCACGAAATGTCGAACCGAATGCGGGCCGAGGTGTCGTTCTGCACGCCAATCGTCACGTTCGTAATCTGGAGATTATTCGCGCGCGCCGCTCCGGCGCAGAGCCAGAGCGCCGACACAAGCACCAGTGTTGTAGAATTCATTTTCATTCTGTCGGGCGGCTCATTCCGCGCCCGTCCCCTTTCATCCGGAAACCGGCATTGTCGGCTTCAACAACCTCGTTACGGTCCGATCCCGGCCGGCGCCGTGCGGACGTGCCGCGCGCCGGGCAGGCAACCATTATTATTCGAATAGTAACGGTTCGGATGAACCTTGTTCGCGGCGCCTCTGTTCGATGTGTGCAGTCCGTATGTCTTCGTATAATGCCAGCGCCCTCCGCGCATTCCTGTCCCGGCGGCCGTAGAGCCCGGCCAGGCCGACACATCCGCATCTCCATAACCATCCAGTGTTCCATCGCCGTGCAGACCGGTGAAGGACCGGCCTGCCGTCTGGGAGACCGAAATCACGCGTTCATTCACGTTCCCCGTCAGTTCCATGATCCCCCAATAAGATCCGCCCGACTGCTCCCGCGATGAACTCGCCGTTGCGTAAAGACCCACCCGCCTCGGCCCGCTCATGGTGTTGTCATAATAGCAATTTGCCCCAGCCGGCGCGCTGACAGTGGCGTAGCCCGTGCCGTCGTTGTTCTGGCTCGAGAGGACCACGATGTTCGTGCTGCCCCACGCGAATTCGCACGGGACCGGGGACAGCGGACCCCTGCATGCTTTCTCGAACTCAAGCTCAGTCATGGGCCGCAGTCCCGCCCAGTCGGCATAGGCCGCGATATCCCCCCACCCGAAATTGCCGCATGCCCGGTTCTCGGCATCATCGGGCTCATTGAATATCCTGTTCGCATTGGCGTCGCAGCCGAATGTTATCACCCCGGGCGGGTCGGGCACCACGGCAGGACAGCGAATGCCAACGCGTTGGCCTATCACGGTCCAATCATTGTTCTCGTATGCCTTCATGACGAAGCTGTCGGGTAGCTGGGTCTGGGTCCGCTTGTTCTGCTGCTCACGGGTAAGCGTATTGAGAAAATCACGATACTGGCCCTGTGTAATTTCGTATTTCATGCAGTAGAAGGGGGCATATCCCTTCGGAAAGGCGTTTGAGAGAACACCGACGGGACCTATGGTGTCCTCGCCGCTGGAAGAAGTCCCCCACAGATTGCCGGGACTGTTGTCCATGGTGATGGCGTTTTCGGAGGTCACGAGGTATGGAAAATTTGTGGGAGTTCCCGCTGTCCACGCGCCGTCGGTGAACGAGCCTTGAACGTTGGTTATAGAAGCCGCCTCCTTGTTGGTCGGGGCGCCGCAGCCGAGATAAAAAGGACCCTCGGCGACATACACCATCTCCACGGCAAACGCCTGCACGAACACCCGCGCCGTCTTGGCCAGCCCGTTTGAGGAAAAGTTCCAGAGCGCGGAGACGTTTGTCGAAGCGACGAGGCCGGAGCCCTCGTTCTTCCGCCGCACGAACATACCGACCTTGTCCTCCGGCACGATGAAATCCAACTCCGTGCCGGAACCCACAGTGAAACCGGTGGGATTAAGAACCTGGTCGGCATCGAGCACGCCGTGCAGCCACACCTCGCTGCCGTCCTCGCGGACCTTGAAGAACACCCATGCGGCGTCGTGATTGATGTCCGTATCCCGCCAGGAATTCTCCCAGGACACGTCGAAAGCGATGCGCACGGTGCTTTCATCGTTCACGACCGCCGTCACGTTCGTGACTCGAAGATTATTGGATTGAGCGGGAGGCGGCGACAACAGCAGGGCGCAGGCGCAAAGCGCGGTCGCCGCGAACGCACTCCGAAGATGACCGCAGCTGTTCATGCCGCAACTCCGCGTTGTTTCGAAAAAACAGACCGTTCCATTGACTTCCCGCCGTGCGGGACAGGTTTTCGTGCTTTCCCCTCTTTTCCGCTTGACACCCTTTTTCAAGAGCTGGTTATCAGTTCTCTTGCATTTAATTTCCCTTATCGTTGAACCGTCCATTCTATAGTACCTCGCTTTGGCGAATAATGCAAGACCTTTCTTGAAAGAAACGGCTCGGAGCTCGGACAACGGGACGCCGTTCACTCCGGTTCTCGACGCACGATTCAAGGCCGCCGCTCATTTTCTCTCCTTGCGCCGGTCCCGGAGATACTCGCGAAACTCGGGTCGGTCGTATTCAGACTGCCAGCTCTCCGGCCGCCAGTCGTCATGAAGCCCGTTGGCGTTCATTTCGGCGAAATCCTTCAGCGCCGCCGCCGTTGGCTTTGGCTCCTTTCCCATCCATGCCATCAGGTAATGGGCGTCCGCCAGCCAGAACCACAGACTCGACACGCCCGGCCTCACAAAGGCCGTCTTGCCTGTCCAGTGCCTGCGAGATTCCGACACCATATTGAAAAGATAATAGCTGTGTTCCGATTTCATCCATTTTCTCAACAAATCCGCGAACGGCTTCGGCTTGTCAGCGTTCAATGCCGCAAAGGTGATGATCTTGCGAAGACAGTTGACCGAAGATTGAGCGGGGCTTGCCGCCATCCGCACGAGCGCCCGTTTGAGTTCCTCGTCATGAGTGAGCTCGTAATACTCGATCAGCGCGTGGGCCGCTCCGAAGGTGTGGAAGAACATGCTGTCGCCGTTGACGTCTTTCGCAGCGAGCCGCTTCACCTGCGGGAAGGCGACCTTCGGACAGATCGCGATTCCTTCCGGCACGATGAAGCAATGAACGTATCTGCGCAGCAGCTCGCCCAGCGCCGGATCGCCCGTCATTTCCCACAGGGTCAATAATCCGTAAAGCCGCCCGCTGTGGTCGGCATGAGAGAACACTACTCCTCGCGTGTAGCGGCCCGCCGCGAGCTGTTCGGCGAAGTCCCTGCTGCGCATGTCGCCGGACAGGTAATGATGAAAGCGCCATTCCGAGTGAACAGTCTGCCGTTCCTCGTGGTCGCCGTCGCTCCAGTGCTGGATGCCGTGGCGCGTGCCCATGCCGAAGAATCGTCCGTCATGCCGCGCGTCCACGTCTCGCGTGTGGCGGGCCATGGCCTCGACGGAGAAGAACAGGTCGCGCCTGCCGGTGCGCAGATACTGCATCTGCAGAAAGAGGCCCGGCAGTCCCTCCGTGTTGCCCCAGCCCCAGCGTCCGTTGTCGAAGTTCCAGTCCGTCTGCTTGTGCCAGTCCGGAATGCGCGCGTTCGGCACGGACTTGCGCTCATGCGGAGGCAGGGCAAGCTGGCGCGCAAGCACGTCGGGCGGAAAGTTCCAGCCGAAGCCCCATCCGGAGAACTTGTGCATGACGTCGCCATGGTCCCACATTCCGTACCACGCCCACAGCTTCTGGTGG